>CBDTTR010000001.1:0-44047 GCA_965363405.1 uncultured bacterium
AAGATAGTGTAGTTAAAAATAAGGAGATAAAAAGTGAAGATATAGTACGTTTAGTTACATCTACCACTACAACCATCAGCATAGAGTATACAGGAGGAGGAGAAAGAAAATCAGTTAGCGCAGAGGAAAGGAGAGTATACGATTCAGCTCAAGAGCTCTATAAGCAGAAGAGATATAAGGAGGCGCTGTCTAATCTTCGTTATTATATGGATAACTATCCCCGCAGTGGATTAGCTGATGATGTCTCATTTTTAATCGGTGATTGCTATTTCTACCTTGCGGAGGAAGGTGACGTATCTAGTTATCAACCTGCCATAAGTGCCTTTCAGTTAGCATTAGCGCTCTATCCTGACTCTAAAGATGTACCTTTGGGGTTGTTTCGATTGGCCAACAGTTATGGAGAGATGAAATACCATTATGAAGCAGATGAGAACTATAAGTTGTTGATAGATGGACATCCCTATGCCGAATGTATCCCTGATGCACATTTTGGGAGGGCAGAGAACCTCTTCCAAAACGATGAATTTGATGAAGCGAAAAATTTATTTCAGGAATTTATGATAAAGTATCCCCAGAGTAATTTTTTGAAACAGGCTGTTTTCCGAATAGCAGATTGTTATGTTGGATTAAAAGAGTATGGTAAAGCTCGAAAAAGCTATGAGGAAGCTCTGAATCGATGGGCAGGTTATTCCGGTTTATCTCCGGAGACCCTATTTTCATTAGGATTGACTTATTTAAAAAACGGAGATTGCGCAAAGGCAAGGTCTGTTTTGTTTTTGGGTTTAAACGTTTTCCCAAAAGAAGATTATAACCATATTATATTAGCCAAGATTGGGGATACCTACCAGATGGAAGAGAAAGTTGAGGAAGCACTTAAGATTTATTCGCAAAATGGTCTTCTGTATCCTGAAAGCAAAGGTGCTCTGATAAGTGAAATTAAAATGGCTGATATAGGTGTGAATAACCCTGGCTTTTTCAAGTATAATCAGTACCTTGAGCCTCTAAAAGTTTACCAGCAGGTTATTGAAAGATATCCAGTGACGGATCTTGCAGAAGAAGCTTTATATAAACAGGGATTTGCATTCTCAGAACAAAAAAGATATCAGGAGGCAATTGTTTCTTTGAAAGCTATATTGGAAGATTATCCTGATAGCAATCTTTCCAGGAAGGCTTTTTATAATGTACAGGAAATACTTTGTAAGTTGATTGACTCTTATTTTTCGGAAGGAAAGCACTATTTTATCCTTGATACATATCGGAAAAATAAAGATCCTTTTCTTGATGATATTAAAAACACAAAGACCCTTTTCCAGGTGGGGGATAGCTTTCGCCAGGCAGGCTTGTACGATGATGCTTTGGAAATATATAAAAATGCAAGACGGATCTATCCCAGGAATTATCCGGAAGATGCACTCATCCTTAGAATGGGAGAGATTTACGTGCTTGAGAAAAAGTACGTCAAAGCAAATAAGGTGTTTCAAAAGCTGATAAAAGATTTTCCTAAAAGTGGATATCGTAAGCTTGCTTTTCATGGTCTTGCGGATAGTTATTTTCAACAGGGAAGTTATGAAAAGGCTCGACTTGCTTACCTCAGGGCTTTAGAAGGTGAACAGAGAATTCCTCGAGACATAAAAGGATTTTTCTGTTTGGGAGAATGTTATCAAAACATGGGTGATATCCCCTTGAGTGTTGAGGCATACAGAAAGGCTATCCAGACGGCTGAGAATTTGGAGAAAGATCAGGTGGAAGATGAATTTGTAATAAAAAGTTATTTTAGGGTGGCCGACTGTTTATACCAAAGCCAAAGATATCTGGACTCTGTTGAGGTCTATACTCAGGCAGCTCAACTTTACCCGGAAGATGATCGTGCTCAATGGGCATTATATCGCATTGCAGCAGGATATCGGAAGGCAGGAAAGGGAAGCGTTGAGATTGAATCTTTAAGAAAACTTGTGAGTGAGGGGAAGAGGGAACCATTTTGGGAAAGAGTGATTGATGAAAACATTAGAAATATGGAGTGGGAAGAGAAAAACCTTGAACACTTGGCACACTGAAGTGCTATCTAAACTGGTGGGAACAAAAAAATGTACGAGAATATAAATGGAAAGCAAATGAATGACAAAGATCCACAGCTTAAGGGAAGAAAAGAAGAAATATCTACAATGAACCAGGCCCTTTATCATTTTGACCTGTCAGCTTCGATACTTCAACATTCCTATCAACAACTGCAGCAACGCATAGATATGCTCAATCTTGAATTAGAGGAGAAGAATAAACAACTTGAACTCAACCTGAGAGAAAGAGCGCGGGTTGAAGAGTATCTGTCTAATATATTGGAGAGTTTGAAGAGCGGAGTAGTAGTGGTCGATGGGAAAGGGGAAGTTAAAACTATTAACAGGGCAGCGGAACGGATCACAGGAATTGCCAGAGGAGAAGTTGAAGGGAAATATTTTAACCAGGCAATAAAACCACTCCTTCCCGATGACTTCACAAGAGTCTTTCCTGCTGGAGATTCTATAAAGTCCGAGGGAGAATTTAAACAGAAAAGAAGGGATGGGAGCGAAGTGCGGGTAAAATTCTCGGTCACCCCTTTAAAAGAGAAAGGAAAGGAGTTGGAAGATAATGTAATCATCTTCCAGGAAGTTACAAAACTCAGGAAGCTAGAGGAAAAGGCAGAGCGCAACAGTAGATTAGCGGCTATGGGTGAGATCGCAGTGTGTATTGCCCACGAGGTGAGGAATCCCCTGGGCAGTATTGAATTGCTTGCTTCACTGCTTAAAAGGGAAGTAGGAAGCGATGAAGACAAGAAAAAACTTACGGACCATATTTTAGCTGGAGTGAAGAGTATAGATTATATCATTAATAATCTTCTGCTCTTTAGCAAGCCTCAACACCCGGTTTTTAAAAAGGTTAATATCCATGCATTTCTCGATGAATCTATCCTTTTTATTCTCCCTTCGCTAAAACAGAGGCAGATTGAGCTCATCAAAAAGTATGATTCTTTTGACCCCCTTATTTTGGGTGATCTGGAGTTATTAAAACAAGTATCTCTAAACCTGGTTTGGAATGCCATTCAGGCTATGCCACAAGGTGGCAAGTTGATTATTTCCACTAAGATAGTTGATAACGGTCTGGAATTTCCCAATGCAACGGGCTGCCTGGAGATAAGGTTTGCTGATTCCGGTGTGGGAATATCTGATCATGATAAGGGAAAAATCTTTAATCCGTTTTTTACCACTAAAGAAAAGGGTACGGGGCTGGGTCTGGCAATCGTGCATAGCATTATCGAGGTTCATGACGGGATGATAGAAGCCGAAAGCAGTGATGGCCAGGGATCAGCTTTTACCATTACCCTGCCTTTAATGGAAAAAGAAGAAAGAAGAGATTGATTCGTGCTGGATAAAACAGAGAAGAGACCAATATTAGTTATTGATGATGAGGAAAGCATGCGCATTGCTCTTACTGAAGCGCTTTCCAGAAGTGGCCATCTGGTTGACTGTATTTCCAATGGATATGATGCCCTGGAGAAGGTTCAATCTGCCTCCTTCAAATTGGTTATCACAGATGTGAAAATGCCAAAGATGGATGGGTTGGAGATTCTGCTGGAGATTAAGAAAGTTCTACCACAGACCCCGGTGATTATGATTACTGCTTATGGAACTATAAACAATGCCGTGGAAGCTATGAAGAAAGGGGCGGCAGATTATATCTTGAAACCTTTCTCATTCGAAGAACTGGATGCGGTTGTTAAAAGAGCACTGACGAATGGTAGAGATAAGGAGACCCCTGTCAAAGATGGCCAGAAGCACAAAGAAATTATAACCAGAGATTCACAGATGATAAAGCTAATCGATTTAGCTAAGAGCATTGCCTTAAGTAAATCGACTGTCCTCATCCAGGGAGAAAGTGGGACGGGCAAAGAACTATTTGCCAGATATGTTCACCAGTATAGTGAGCGAAGAGCAAAGAAGTTTGTTGCAGTTAATTGTGCTGCTATTCCTGAGGATCTCTTGGAGAGCGAACTCTTTGGGTATGAGAAGGGTGCTTTTACGGGTGCTGTCAGTAGAAGACTGGGAAAATTTGAGCTGGCTGATGGAAGCACCATTCTCCTGGATGAGGTAAGTGAAATGGGTCTTAAACTTCAGGCAAAACTCCTGAGAGTGTTACAGGAATTTGAGGTTGACAGGGTAGGAGGGAAAGAACCTGTCCCCGTGGATGTAAGGGCTGTTGCCACCACTAATGTTGACTTGAAACAGGCAGTTGAGGAAGGTAAATTCAGGGAAGATCTCTTTTATCGATTAAATGTTATTCCTTTAAAGATCCCTCCTCTCAGGGAGAGGAGGGATGACATCCCTTTGCTGGTAGAATATTTTGTTGAGAAACATAGTCTAAGGTGTAAGAAGGTAGCCCCCCGGGTTTCTCCGGAGGCTCTCACGGCCTTTAAAAACTGTGAGTGGAGAGGGAACGTGAGAGAATTGGAAAATGTGATTGAAAGAACTATCCTCCTTCACAGAGATGAAGTTTTGTTGCCAGAGCAAATCAATATGGAAGAGGTGAGTGAAGGTGGGAAGGTGAAAGGGGTTATTCATAGAGGGACTTGTTCAATGAAGGAGATGGAACAGGATTTAATATTAAAAACACTTGAAGAATTAGGAGGAAACCGGACTCATGCCGCTAAAGCTCTGGGGATAAGCATCAGAACGCTAAGGAACAAATTGAGTGACTATAAGAGGCAGGGAGGGGTGCAGATTTAGCTAGAAACATGTAGATAATAAAGCTTGTAACTTTCTTAATGGTAGATTGAGTAGATAGTTAGAATTAAGCGGGATTGCTTCGTCGCTCCGCTCCTCGCAATGACAAAAGAAAATGTCATTGCGAACGCAGTGAAGCAATCTCATAAAATTGCGGTGATTTGAGAAGCAGAAATACATTTTCTCAATTTCTTGCTGAGTAAAATCAATAGTCATATAATTTGCCATAATTTTATCTTATTTCTGGTATGTGATTTGCATGAAAATTTATTTGATGAATCTCAATTGATAATATTTTAAAAGGAGGAAATGATTGTGCCGCCTGAAGCATTATTTAATTCTACTATTCTAATGTTAGAGAAATTACTGGATTTCCAATCGGAAAGGCACTCTATGCTTTCCACTAATGTCGCCAACATTGATACGCCCGGGTATAAGGGGCATGATTTACGTTTTTCAGATGAACTCAAAAAAGCAGCTGGTAGAAAGGGAAGCATGCCTTTAACAAAAACCAATGAAAGACATTTGCCTTTAGAAACAGGTAATATAAAAGGGGGGCGTTTGGTTCCCACTAATGATGCTGTCCATCGACTTGATGGTAACACAGTGGATCTCGACAAGGAAATGGCAAAATTGGCAGAGAACAGCTTGTATTATAACACAGCAGCTCAGATAACATCTAAAAAATTGAGAGGAATTTTAACAGCTATCAGCGAGGTGAGGTAAAATGGATTTTTTAACTGCTCTTAATATTAGTTCTTCAGCCTTAAGTGCTCAACGACTTAGACTGGACGTAATTTCAAGTAACCTGGCTAATATAAATACAACCCATACACCTGAAGGTGGTCCATATCGAAGGAGGGAGGTGGTCTTTGCCGCTCTACCGGCTACCGATGATTTTGGTGAGGTGCTTAATTCTGAAATGGAGAAAAATCTTCGGAAAGTTGAGGCGGTCGATGTCATCATTGATAGAAGGCCACCTAAGATGATATATGACCCTCAGCATCCTGATGCCAATGCGTCAGGATATGTTGGAATGCCTGATATCAATGTTATGGAAGAAATGGTGAACATTTTATCTGCCACCCGTTCTTATGAAGCAAATGTGGCTGTTATTAATGCGACTAAAAGTATGGCAGCGAAAGCTTTAGAGATAGGCAGGTAAAAAGATTGATAAACTGCAAATTTTTAAGGAGATAAGGGCAATATGAAAGATATAACCATCGAGTCAAACTTAAAGTCATTAATCCCCCTCTCATTAGGAAGGAAAGAGGAAGCCAGTGTTAATGGTGATTCTTTCGGAAAGCTGTTGAAGAATTCTATGGAAGAAGTGAACCAGTTACAAAATGAGGCAGATAGATCTATTGAACAGTTAGTCGCAGGGGAATCTAAAAACCTGCATGAGACGATGATTGCTATGGAGAAAGCCAATATTTCCTTCCGGTTGATGATGGAAGTGAGAAACAAAATTATTGAAGCCTACCAGGATGTTATGAGAATGCAGGTTTAAGACATATGGAAAAGTGAGTAAACGTAAAACAGGTCATAGGATTTTGGATTTTAATTACGCAATGCATATTCATTTAATCAAGTATCCAGAATCTAACATCCAGATTAAAGCGAGGGATAAAAATGTTTGAATTTTTAAAGCAATTTATTACGCAGGTACAAGCCAATTTTAAAATGCTCCCGTTTGCGAAAAAGGTAGCGGTAGCAAGCATTGCTTCATCTACCCTGATGGGGATTATTCTTTTGATTGTCTGGACTAATAGGATTGATTATCAGCCCTTATACTTTAATCTCAGTATGGAAGATGCAGGTATGGTGGTGGAAGAGCTAAAAGATCAGAAGATCCCCTTTCGCTTATCTGCCAATGGGAAAACAGTTATGGTTCCGTCTGATAGGGTCTATGATCTCAGATTGGATATGGCCAGTCGGGGGATTCCCTCCGGAGGGGGGGTTGGCTTTGAGATATTTGATAGAACTGATTTGGGTACTACCGAATTTGTGCAGAAATTGAATTACCAGCGCGCACTTCAGGGAGAGCTTGCTCGCACCATCAACCAGTTTGTAGAAGTAGAACAATCAAGAGTGCATATTACCCTTCCCGATAAAACCATATTTTTTGAAGACGAACAGAAACCTACAGCATCAGTGGTATTAAAACTTCGTCGCAGGGGTGCACTTAAGGAAAAGCATGTTCAGGGGATTGTGCACCTGGTTGCGGGTAGTGTAGAAGGTTTAAACCCTGAAAATATTACTGTAGTAGATGTAGATGGCAATGTGTTGTCAGCTGGAGCTTCTGATGATTCCAAGCTTGTTGGTCTGAGCGGAAACCAGCAGGAATTCCAGAGAGAATTTGAAGAAGGATTGGAAAAAAGAGTGCAAACCATGCTCGAGAAGGTTGTTGGTACGGGTAAAGCCATTGTCAGGGTAAGTGCCACTCTCGATTTTAAACAGGAGGAGAAGACAGAAGAGATCTTTGACCCGGAGAGTGCTGTCATTCGGAGTGAGCAACGGACAGATGAAAAATCCAAAGGGATTACCCCGGTTGCTATGGGAGTTCCAGGGGTGGCAGCAAACCTTCCTGAGGAAGGTGGCAAGGCAGCAACCAACGTTAGTAGTTCTGACATGCGAAATACGAATGAGACAGTAAATTATGAAATTAACAAGGTAGTAAAGAGGATAATTAAACCTACAGGTACCATTCAAAGACTTTCGGTAGCTGTTTTGCTTGACGGAACCTATGAAGTTGTCAAAGGAGAAGATGGAAAAGAGGAATATGCCTATGTCCCAAGAAACGATGAGGATATGAAGAAATATAAGAATATTGTGATGAAGGCAGTTGGCTATAATGTAGAGAGAGGAGATCAAATAGAGGTAACCACTACCCCCTTTGAAACGGTTAAGTTTACTGAAGCAGAGAAGAAGGAGTTGGCACGTGATACCTTATGGGGAAAAATTTGGGGATGGGTACCCTATCTGGCTACCATTTTACTGATTGTCTTACTGGTAGTTATCGTACTGCGACCATTGGTGAAGTGGATAACCAGGCCAGAAGTAGGTATGCTTACCGGGGTTACTGAAGGTGGGACAGCGGGAGAGCTTGCTGAGAGAACTCCCAGATTGCTGAAAGAGGGTGTTCCAGGAAGGGAACAGGTGGTGCGGCTTGCAAAAGCCGATGCTGAACATCTTGCTAAAGGACTCAGACAATGGATGAGCTAGGGGTGACTATATGGAAAAGGAAAATGCATTAAATAATCTCGAAAAGGTAGCAGTCGTTATCTCTTCTTTACCTGAAGATTTAGCTTCCGAAATTTTTCGGCAGCTGGATACTGCTGAAGTTGAGAAAATAAGCAGATGCATGTCCCATATGGGGATGGTAGCGGGTGATATGGTTGATAAGATCATAAATGAGTTTGTAGAGATGACAAGTCGCGAAGAAGGGTCTGTCTCTCTTGGAAAAGGTTATGCGGAAAGCCTGGTTACTAAAGCCCTGGGTGAGAATAAGGCCAAATCGATAGTTGATAAAATATCTGATGGTAAGGAGTATCGATCTCTTAGCCTTTTGGATGATATTGATCCCAAAATGGTAACGGATATCATTAGAAACGAACATCCTCAAACGATTGCACTCATCCTCTCACATTTAAGTCCGGAAAAATCAGGTACGATTTTGCCTAATTTGCCTGAAGAGCTAAGAGCTGAAGTGATTTTGAGGATTTCCAATCTGGAAGGAGTTCCTCCTGAGGTAATTAATGATGTTGCTGAGATGCTAGAGAGTGAAGTGAAGTCAATGGGAAATACGGGTGGTCATAAGTTAGGAGGAGTAAAAGCAGTAGCGGATATCCTTAATCAAATGGATCGTGCAACGGAATCTGCCTTACTAGCTAAAATTGAAGAGACAGACCCCAAAATGGCTGATGAAATTAGACAACTTATGTTTGTATTTGATGATCTAGTCCTGATTGATGATAGAGGAATACAGGAGATACTAAAAGATATATCAAGCGATGATCTGGCAAAGGCTCTGAAGACTGCTGGTGAAGCGGTGAAAGAAAAGATTTTTAAGAATATGTCAGAAAGAGCAGTGGATATGCTTAATGAAGATATCGAGGATATGGGACCTATCAGACTCAGTGATGTTGAAAAGGCTCAGCAGACCATTACTCAAGTAGCAATGAAGTTGGAAGAAGAGGGTAAGATTACTATGGGAGGTCGAGGAGGTGAGGAAGTCTTTGTTTAGTAGCGTTATCAAGGGGCAAGATGAAGAACGGCTTTCTATAAAGTCGTATGCTATGAGAGATATGATTTCTCAACCCAAATTGCAGAAAGTAGAGGACTATTCTGATAGTTTCCCTTTACACGCATCATCAGATTCTAAAAATAAAACCGAACAGCTTCTACAAGAAATAGAAGACAGAGAAAAATATATCAAACAGATGACGGAGAAAACTGACGGTTTGGAAAAGGAGGCCTATGAAAAGGGCTTTGCTCAGGGAGAAAAAGCAGGAATGGAGTTGGGGGAGAAAAGGTTTGATTCAATTCTTAAGGGCTTTACTAAGACGTTAGAAGGTGTGAGGAAGATAAAAGAAGAAGTCTATAGTAATAGCGAACAGGAGATGGTGGAACTGGTACTTGCCATTGCGCGCAAGGTAATCCAAAAGGAAGTGAGTACAGACAGGAAAATCATTCTTGACATAGTAAAATCAGCTCTCAAGCATGTTGCTGATCAAAAAGAGATCAGAGTGCGCTTAAATCCTTCTGATTTGGAATTTGCCAGCCAGTATAAGGGGGAAATATTGGATGGGATAGAAAAGGCGACTTTTGAAAGTGATGTGGAGGTTCTGCGAGGGGATGCTGTTATTGAAAGCAATTATGGGAGTATTGATTGTGGCATTGAAAAACATTTACAAGAGGTGGAAGAGGCTTTAAGGGCGCGAGCGGGAAGTGATACTCAATTAGAAGGAAAGACAGATAGGGTTGAGTGACTCATGACAGTTAAAATTGATTGGAACAGGTATCAGGAAACAATAGATAAGGTAGCTCCCCTTTCCTTTCATGGAAAGGTAAACCAGGTAGCGGGTATTACCATTGAAGGGTATGGAACCGATTGTTTTATAGGAGAGATTTGTGATATTTATACAAGGGGGGATAATTCGCCTATCAAGGCAGAGGTGATAGGGTTTAAGGATGGACGAATAGTGATCATGCCTTTGGGTGATGTACGTGGAATCGGACCGGGAAATCGTATAACAGGTTTAAAGCGAAAAGCCACTGTAAAAATCGGTGATGAAATACTCGGCAGGGTTATTGACGGGCTGGGAAATCCTATTGATGGTAAAGAAGATCTCTCTTTAGAGAAAGAGTATCCTCTTTATACTGATCCTATCAATCCCCTGCACAGGGGACGGATAACAGAGCCCATGGATGTTGGCATCAAGGCTATTAATGCATTACTTACCTGTGGTAAAGGGCAGAGAATGGGTATCTTTTCAGGATCTGGAGTGGGCAAAAGCGTCCTTTTAGGAATGATGGCCAGAAACACCAGTGCTGATGTAAGTGTTATTGCCCTAATAGGAGAGAGGGGACGTGAGGTAAAAGAATTCATTGAGAAAGACTTAGGAGAAGAGGGCTTAAAAAGATCTGTAGTGGTTGTTGCCACTTCTGAAGAGTCTCCTCTGGTCAGAGTCAGGGGAGCACTGGTTGCAACTACTATTGCAGAATATTTTCGAGATAAAGGCAATAATGTTCTCTTCATGATGGATTCTATTACTCGATTTGCTATGGCTCAGAGAGAAATTGGGTTGGCAGCTAATGAACCTCCAACCACTAAAGGTTATACCCCATCTGTTTTTGCCATGATTCCAAAACTGGTGGAAAGGGTAGGAAACCATTGTGAGAAAGGAAGCATTACGGGATTATATTCGGTTCTGGTGGAAAACGATGATTTTAATGAACCCATCTCTGATGCTGTAAGGTCTGTTTTAGATGGACACATTGTTCTTTTAAGAGACCTGGCTAACCGAGGTCACTACCCTGCTATTGACCCGCTTCCCAGTGTGAGTCGCACCATGATTGATGTTGTTTTTAAGGACCATTTGGACTATGCCCGTCGTCTTTTAAATATCCTTGGAACATATAGGAAAGCAGAAGATTTGATAAACATTGGTGCCTATGTTTCAGGAAGCAATTCCGAAATTGATTATGCCATCAGCATGATTGATAAAGTGAATCAGTTTTTGCAGCAGCCCATTGAGGAGAAGGTGAGTTTTGAAGAGACGGTGCAAATGATGAAGAAGTTATTTGATTGATACATACTTATAGGAACACTCCATGTACAGGTTCAATCTTCAATTTTTGCTTGATTATAGAAAACATATCGAAGAAGGAATACAAATCGAGCTGTCCCACATTCAGAGGGAATTAGAGAAGGAAAGACAGCTGATCATTTCTTTTAAGGAAGAGAAGAACTATTATGAAAAAGAGCTTGCAAGGAGAGAAGAGAAAAGGATTAATGTCGATGAAGGCATTTTGTATCGGGACTACCTTAAGGGGATGAGGATAAAAATAAAAAAGCAAAGAGAAATTGTAGCCAAGATACTGCCAGAACTTGATAAGAAGCGAGATGAGTTATTGACCGCAACGAAAAAGAGAAAGGTTCTGGAAAAGGTAAGGGAGAAAGATTGGAAAAGGTTTGTAAAAGTTTTGGCAAGAAGTGATGGGATGTTTATGGATGAGATAGGGATTAGGAAATATCAGAGGAGTATGTAACAAGTTTGACAAAGTAAAGTTTGACAATAAATTTTGTTTTTTTAAAGGGAGATGAAATGAAACCTTTAATGACATTCAAGAAGATACCGATTTCAAGCAAAAACATAATGATATTTATACTGCTTTTGTTGATATCTAAATTATTTTTTGTTGGGTATTTCGTGACACAAAGATGGGGACTTTCCTTCTCTCCTTCCCTGAGTCAAGCAGTTGCCCAGGAAGAATCTTCGGAAGTAAAAAGTGAGGAGGTAAGTGGTGTGGTAAATGATGAGCAGGATTTTGAGTATTTAAGCATGTTGGATAAAAAAAGAAGTGAATTGGACAGAAAGGAAAAAGAACTTACGCAAAAAAAGGAACAATTAAATAAGCTTCAAACTGAAATTGAAAACACTCTGGATAATTTGGCACAGAAAGAAGAAGGGATAGATAAGAAAATCAGTCAATTGATTACCCTTAAGGAAAGTCTGGAAGAGGAAGAATTGAAAAAATTAGCAAAAGTCTTTGAAGCTACTCCCCCAGAGCAGGCAGGTCCTATGTTTGACAAATTGGATGTAGAACTTGCAGCGAAAATTCTTTTTAGAATGAAAGGAAGGAATGCGGGCAAGATTTGGGGGTATGTTGATCCTGATCAGGCAGTGAGGATTAGCAGAGAATTATCTAACCTGAAGTAAGTTTCTCTGGTAAAGTTATCATGCAATGCGGCAAAAATTACCTATCATAAATTTCCCTTCTAAAACCATTCCTTGATTATAAATCTTCTAACTCACTAAAAAACATTGAAATAAATAAAATCCTCCATGTGGCATACTACCTGCTAAGAGATTTGGATAGCATTTAGTCTGTCTAAGAAGGGAGTGATTTTAATAGAAGCTTTTCCTGTAAATATTATATCTGATATGCCGGCTGATAAAGCGAAGATATCCACCCCATCGGATAAGGGGGGGGATGAACCTTTTGCTGGTGTTTTTGCGGTCCTCACATCCGAAAGCTCCTCTGCCCAGCCAGAGTCATGGGATAGCAAGGAAGCTGAGGGGTTTGAAAAGAGTGATAGGGATTCGGCGCAGTTACTCAGTGACCATTCGCCTGCGGAAAACCTGGTGGGTGTCAGTACAACCCAGATATCTCATCCAGAAGCAGGATCCCAGCACCAAGATATTTCAAGAGGTTCTCTTAAGGGACTGGGACAGAACTCTTTGTATGTTCAAGAAGCGGGGCTATCTCTTAAGAAAGATTTAAATGTTATTTCCCAGCCCGGGTTTACTCAAGAAGGGGTTTATGGTTTTACAAGCGTAAAAGATCCTGGTAAGGCAAAAGAGCTCCTCTTAAAATTGGGATTAAACTCAAGTGAAGTAGAACAGCTTGTTGGGATGAAATCTAATGGCCCGAGTAGTAAGGAAGAAGCAACTCTCATTTTGCAGTTGATGAATGCATTGCAACAAGAAGGAGCGTCGCCGGATCAGCTAAAACTAACTATTAATGATGTAAAAAGCCTTTTAGCAAAAATAGGAATCAATATTGAGGATACAGGACTGATTGTCACGGGGAGAAACTCTGGCGAAGAGGTTTCTCTTAAGGAATTAATAAATTTGTTAAACAGTAAAGGTAACATTAATATTTGCGATGGAGATAAAGTTCATCTTTCTGAGAATAAAGATCTTTTTGCACAAACTGGTAACGAAACTAACCACAGCAAAGGAAACCTTGATCTAAGTAATAACGGTCAGTTTACTATTCATGCCATAGCGGACAGAGCAGTAGAGGGAGAAAATAGACCGGTTGAGTTTGAACGGATGATATTTAAAACAGAGATGAGGGAGCCCACGGCCCAAAGGGTTATAGAACAAATAGTAAAGGGGGCACACGTGCAAGTTCGTAGTGGGCAAACCAGGGCAAGAATCTCTTTGCACCCACCATCCTTAGGGGAATTGCAGCTTAGTATTGTTACCAAAGAGGACCAGGTTAGGGTTGCCTTTTTTACTGAAACCCCACAGGTAAAAGAGATTATTGAAAACAATTTGCCGCAGTTGCGTGAGAGTTTTTTTCAACAGGGCTTAAAAGTGGAACACTTTAGTGTTTTTGTAGGAAACCACCCGAGTGGCAGCCAAGCCGAGCAGCAAAACGATTTTAATGCAACAAAGACCTCTCAATCAGTGGGGAAAGGACAGGATAAAGATGATACTCCACCACTTGAAGGGTTGAAGAAGTGGATGCTCGGCAATCACAGGGTGAATCTTTTTGTGTAAATAAGAAAAGGAGAAATTACCATGGCATTTGTTAATCCAATTAGTTATTCATCACAAGCTTCTTCTATCGATAGTACCTCTGGTAATGGGGGTAACAATATGGGCAAGGATCAATTCCTGCAACTTCTTCTCGCCCAGCTTGAGAATCAGGATCCTCTTAACCCAATGGATTCTACTGACATGACCGCTCAACTAGCTCAGTTTAGTCAATTGGAACAGCTCGCAAATATTAATACCAGCTTGGAATATTCAAAGTTATACCTTGCATCGTTAAATAATGCTCAGGCAGTCGATTTTATTGGAAAAGAGATTGAGGCACGGGGTGATTCTGTTCAATTGTCAGAAGGCAATTCTGCGCAGCTCAGTTATGAATTAAATGGCGACGCAGGATCATCTACCATCAATATTTATGACCAAAATATGCACCTGGTCAGGAAAGTTGAACTGGGATCTCAGCCTGCTGGTGCTCATGAATGGAGGTGGGATGGCAGGGATAACGAGGGGAATCAGGTCGCAGCTGGAACCTATACCTTTGAAGTTTCTGCAACTGATGTTGATGGGGAAGAGGTTGCAGTTAATACCTATTTCAGAGGGGTGGTTACGGGTGTAACCTTTGAAGATGGCATTACCTACCTGCTGTTAGGAGAGCAGAAGGTAGCCATAGGAGATGTTATCACAGTGAACGATCAGGAAGTGGTTGCAGTTAATGAACCTGAGGGCAAAACAGAAAAAGCGCTCGAGATAATGAAAGGTATAGGTCAATTTATGAAAAATGCTGCACCCATTGCAATGATGTTTATTTAAACTTGTATGGAAAGGAGGTGAGAAACAATGTTAAGTTCACTATATTCAAGTGTTACAGGTCTTAATGCAGCAGGTTATACCATGTCGGTCATATCGAATAACATTGCCAATTCCAACACGGTGGGGTTTAAATCTGATTTTGCCTCTTTTGCTGATATTTTGAGCCAGAGTTTGGGAGGGATAGTTGGAGGTAATCAGATAGGCCGTGGGGTAAACTTGTCGGATATTGGTACCATCTTTAGCCAGGGATCTTTTGAGAACACTACCAGCCCTACTGACCTGGCCATTGAAGGAGCAGGTTTTTTTATAGTGGCTGATTCTAGCGGTACCTACTATACGCGTGCAGGTCAGTTTGTTATGGACGAGGAGGGGTACCTTGTTAATCCCGGTGGTTTTAAACTTCAAGGATATATGGCAGACGAAACGGGAACGCTTCTCAGCACTGTGGGAGATATCAACATAGCACAGACTTCTTCTGCCCCCCAGCAAACCAACGACTTGAGAATTGTAGCCAATCTGGATGGTCAAGCAGCGACAGACGATACCTACTCAAGCACGATCACTGTCTATGACTCCATTGGTGGAGCAATTCCACTAACCATTACCTTTACCAAACTGGCTACTGGTAATGAATGGAGTTTTGTGTCGAGTGTTCCCAGTGATTTAGGCACGGTAACAGGAGGCACAGGTACAGTAGGATTTGATGTCAATGGAAATATAGAAAGTCTTGATGGAAATACTACTTTTGCAGACGTTTCTATTGATGTTCCCGGCACTAACGGTGGGTCCTTTACGGTAAGTTGGGATCTCTGGGATGATACTGCAAGTGCCGCCATGGCAGATTTAACGGGGTATGCCTCGCCCTCTAATACCAGTGCCCTTTTCCAGGATGGCTATGCTCCGGGGTCTGTTCAGAATGTTTCTGTAGACCAGGATGGACAGATTATAGGACTCTTCACCAATGGTCAGACCCGTACTTTGGGACAGGTGCTTCTGGCGGATTTTATCAGCCCCTGGGGATTAACCAAGATGGGCAGAAGCCTCTATGCAGAATCAGCAAATTCTGGCCAGCCTACCGTTGGTGAGCCTGGCACTGGGGGTCGAGGACAGGTTTCCCCCAATTCACTGGAGATGTCCAATGTGGATATGGCATCAGAATTTGTCACAATGATTACTGCCCAGCGTGCTTACCAGGCCAATGCGAGGGTAATTACCACCAGTAATGAAATGCTTTCAGAACTGATGAACATCGCGAGGTAGTCAGAGGGAGTAGGGAAACCTGTTTGAGGATTTTCCTACCCCCTTTTTGGTTAAAACCTAGAGTCGTTTGTAAACTTCTGGTTCCAAAACCTGTAGTATGGGTTGAAGATTATGGAAAGAAATGGAACGCTTTTACGAATTGGAGATGTAGCAGGCATTACTAAGGTATCCATTCATACCCTGCGCTATTGGGAGAATGTGTTCGGAGGAGTTATAGACCCATGTCGAAGCGAGGGTGGCCAGAGAAAGTATAGTGAGAGGGATATAGAGAAAATATTTGAGATCAAAAGATTGCTAAAAGAAGAAGGCTATAGCATCAATGGAGCCAGAAGGATTTTCAAAAACGGTAGTAGGGATGAGAGATCAGTTTTATCTTGCAGGGAAAAGGAGTTCGATTGGTCTCATATTGCGCAGGAAGTTACCGAATTGATTCGGAAAAAGTTGTCAAGAGAGATGGGTTAAACATATCAGGGGTAGAGGTTAATATTTTTATGACAGCAGGATCTCCTGGTAGGAAGTTAAAAATGATTCTGAGATGGGCATGCAGTTTATCAGTGCTTCTTGCTTTTTGCGGCGGGGTCTATGGAGAAAGTGCTCTGGATTGCTTAAGTGAAGCGCAGATGTTGCAGAAGCAGGGAAATATTGCCCAGGCTTTGAAGCTCTATACACAGAGCCTTCACATGGAACCTCAGCGTCACCATGCCGATAAAATCTATAATAACCGGGGATTAATCTATTATGCTCAAGGAAAACACCTAAAGGCATTAGGAGATTTCAACAAAGCCATTGAGCTCAATTCGGGGGATAGTGATTTCTATTATAACAGGGGGAATGTCTATCGTGTCCTGAAAATGATTGATAGAGCGATAATTGATTATACTGCAGCTATTCAGTCAGATCCTCAGAATGCCTTAGCCTATAATAACCGGGGAAGTATCTATTTTGAGAAAGGGAATCTTAAACAGGCTGAATCCGATTACAATAAAGCGATTCAATGTAACCCTGGTGATACCGAGTTTTATTGTAATCGTGGGAACCTTTATAGAAGCAGGCGTCAATATAAACGTGCCTTTTTAGACTTTGATAAAGCCATAGAAATCAATCCTCAAAATGCCGTTGCTTATCATTATAAGGCTATGCTCCATTTCGATAGAGGAAACTATAAGAAGGCCAAGACGGAACTGGATGAGGCTTTAAGGATTGATCCTTTTGACCCGGAACTTTATTGCTGCCGGGGGGATGTCTGTAGTGCTCAAGGTTACTATGATTGGGCCATTGCAGATTATAGTCGAGCAATTAAATTATCTCCTCTATATGCTTCTGCTTTTAACAAAA
This sequence comes from uncultured bacterium, assembly GCA_965363405.1. GTDB lineage: Bacteria > Desulfobacterota > WTBG01 > WTBG01 > WTBG01 > WTBG01. Next base: position 17,168 of record CBDTTR010000001.1, read on the forward strand.
GAGGAAGCATGTATTTTGAGAAAGGAGATATCGCAGGAGCTCTTATGGATTTTGCCAGAGCCATTGAGATAGATCCTCGATTTGCTCTTGCTTATTATAATCGAGGCGATGTTTATTTCGAACAGGGTAATTATGAAGATGCCCGGGAAGATTATACCAGTGTGATTTCTCTTAATGCCTCCTATTGTCAAGCGTATTACAAGAGAGGGAAGCTCTCCTTTATACAAGGTAATTATACCCAAGCTATTGATGATTGTACAAAGGCAATCGAGATTAATAACCTTTACAAAGATGCCTTCTATATGCGGGCAAAGGCATATCAGTCACAAGGTGAAGTTGATAAAGCCAAATTAGATCTTGAAAAAGTCGAGAAACTGGGTGGAATTTCAGAAATGAAAGAAGAAAGAAAGTTTTAGAAACCTGCTAAGAATGAAATTTAAGTTTTTGTGTCAATTTTATGACTATATTACAAAATAATGACTAATCAATCCCTTAATTAATATTCTAAACAACCTCTTAAGTAACGAGTAATTTCTGCATATCACATCAACGAACGAGTAATTTCGCTCCTCCTAAATAGCATGCCGTCTAACACTTTCCAATAAGCTTCAATTGGCATAGTATTTGCTCACCATTGTTATTAAGTTGGCTTTGTCGATTTTTTAAACTCCCATTCAGGTCTTTCTATGGATGTAGCTACACTTTTAGGTGTTGTCTCAGGTTTCTCCCTGGTAATCATTGCTATAAAAATGGGTGGTGGACTGATTTGGTTTGTGAATATACCCTCTTTGATGATCGTAATGGGTGGAACCTTTGCAATTACCCTCATCAACTATCCACTCTCTGATGTCTTAGGTGTGATGAAGGTATTGAAAAACGCCTTTCTTTACAAAGTCCCCCAGCTCACAGCTATGCTTCCTAAGATTGTTGGTCTTTCCAGAGTTGCGAGGCGTGATGGGATTCTGGCGATGGAAAAGGAAGTTAAAAAGATAAATGAGCCTTTTTTAGGTAAAGGAGTGGAACTGGCAGTTGATGGTGTGGAACCTGATACCATAAGAAATATATTGGAAAATGAACTCTTCTTTACTGAGGATCGCCATAAGAAAGGGGCAGAAATATTTACGGTAATGGGCACAATGGCCCCGGCTATGGGAATGATAGGTACCTTGATTGGTCTGGTGAATATGTTAATGGTGATGGATGATCCCAAGTCAATTGGCCCTGCCATGGCTGTTGCCTTGATTACCACCTTTTACGGTTCTGTTTTGGCGAACCTGGTCTTCATACCTATTGCAGGGAAATTGAAGGTACGCAGAGAAGATGAGTCAAAGTATAAACAATTGATTATAGAAGGGGTCACCTCCATTCAGTTTGGAGACAATCCACGGGTAGTTGAACAGAAGCTAAATACTTATCTTTCGCCCGGTGAACAGAAGTCAGTTCCTAAAAAGTAATCTAAAAAGTAATCGGATCGATGGCTGAAGAAAGCGGACAAAAAAAAAGGGAGAATGATGAATCAGGAGGTGGTGGAACCCCAGCCTGGCTCACTACCTATTGTGATTTGATGACCCTGATGCTTTCATTCTTTGTTATCTTGGTTTCATTCGCTACCTTTGAAGAAGGGAGGATTGTTAAGTTGGTTGGTTCTTTTAGGGGAGCCTTCAAAGTTCTTCCCGGAGGTTATAAAACAGATCCGGGAGAGGAGGTAATTGAACCGGGGAAGGAAATGGTTCAGAGCTTTAGGGAATCTGGTAAGATATTAACCAGAATGAGAGGGGTAGTTGCAAAGGAGGGGCTTAATCAGGGAGTGGAACTTATGATGACAGGCAAGGGGTTTGAAGTATTCATTGCTGATTATGTACTATTTGGTTTGCAACCGAAAAACGCAGGCATCGTTCCTGAAATGGAGCCGTTTTTGGATGAACTGGCTGAGATTATCCTTCAAAAACAGTATTTAGTAAGAATTGAGGGGCATACCGATGATCGCTATGTTAGAACAGAACAATTTCCTTCCAGTTGGGAGTTATCTACAACTAGAGCAGTCAACGTCCTTAAATATTTTGTCGAAAGGGGAGGGATTTCACCTTTGAGATTATCGGCTGCAGGATTTGGTAAACACCGGCCCCTCTTTCCTAATGATACACCGGAACAACGGGCTAAAAACAGGCGAGTAATGATACATCTGGAACAAAGCGACTTAGCAGATAAAGTGCTTGTAGAAGAGCCTTTATTTAAGAAAGGTGTAGTGAAGGATCTTTGATTTTAACCGGTTAGAAAAAGACATTGCCATAATGGCGGAGTAAAAAAGAAGCAAGATGTTTGATTGGATTTAATGCCCGTCAAAGTTTTATAACAGTTTTGGTTAGAGAAGAGGAGCGATGGCTAAAAGGAAAAGCGAAGAAGAAGCAGCAGATACAATGAAATGGATGGTGACTTTTTCAGACCTGATAACACTTCTGCTCACCTTTTTTGTTTTATTACTTACCATGTGTTCTCTTGAGGCAGGTAAAGTTGAGCAGTTTCAGGCCGCTTGTAGTGAAGCTATGGGGGTGCTGCTTGAAGGAAAGTACTCAGAAGTACAGGAAAGAATCATAACATCATCAAAGAGGCATATAGATGAGCAGGCATTAAAAATGGAAAATATCTTGAAACAGTTTTCAGGTATAAAAACGATGTTGATAAGTGAAGATAAGGGAGGGAGATTAAATTTTAAAGAGCTTGAAAGGGGGTTGAGCATCATAATAAGAGATGATTTGCTTTTCGGCTCGGGAAAATCAGAAATCAACCCGGAAGGCATATCCGTGCTAAGGGATATTGGTAGTAAGTTTGGAAATTTTGAGGGTAAGGTGATAGTAGAAGGTCATACAGATAATATTTCTATTAGCACAGAGAAGTTTCCCTCCAACTGGGAGCTTTCTATCTCCCGGGCAGTAAATATTGTAAAGTTTTTGGCTGAGGAAGTGGGAGTAAAACCGATGAAGATGTCTGCTGTGGGGTATGCTGACACCAAACCGGTGGTTTCTAATGATACACCAGAAAACCGGCGCAGAAACAGAAGGGTAGAGATAATTTTAGTACCACAAATAATATAGGGAGGTGACAATCAAATGGCAGAAAAGGAAAAGGGAAAAGAAAAGGAAAAGGTTGAAGAAGCACCGCCAGAGAAAGGGAGTAACATAAAATGGATTATTATTGCAATAGTAGTCCTGCTGGTTTTAGGAGGAGGTGGTTTCGTCAGCTGGAAGACATTCTTGAATCCTGCGCAGGAGGATGGCAATAAAGAGGATAAACCCGTAAGGGTTCAGCTGGGCCCTACTTTTCCTCTGGAAGTGTTTATTGTAAATCTGGCAGGTACTTCTGGCGAGCGATATCTCAAAGTGAACCTGGAACTGGAGCTTAAAGAAAGTTCGTTGGCAGCGGAGTTGCAAAAGAGAAGCCCGCAGATTAGGGATACCATATTGCTCCTGCTTTCTGGTAAGACCTTTGAGGATGTAGCAACATTTAAGGGCAAGACGAGAATCCGCAATGAGATTACCGCGAGACTGAATACCCTTTTAGAACCCGGTTCAATCAAGAAGGTTTATTTTACGGAATTTGTGGTGCAGTAGAATTTAACAAGTAGTGTAATACTATAACCTGTTGGAGAATAACAATGAGTCAAGTTTTGTCTCAGGATGAGGTTGATGCCTTGCTAAGCGGGATTTCCGGAGGTGAGGTTGAAACAGGAACGGATAAACTGCCTGATACTTCAGGGATAAAGGTTTATGATCTAACCAGCCAGGAGAAAGTAGTCAGAGGAAGGATGCCCGTCTTAGAGTTGATCAGTGACCGGTTTTCTCGCTCGATGCGCACATCCCTTGCTTGTACCTTGAGGAAGCCTGTTGGGGTTACGGTTATCTCAAATGATATGATGAAGTACGGTGATTTTTTAAGCAACTTGCCTCTTCCAACCAGCCTCAACATATTGCGAATGGAACCTTTGAAGGGGAATATCCTTCTGGTGTTGGAATCGAAGCTTGTCTTTTTCCTGGTTGATATCTTGTTCGGAGGAAGCGGGGGAGAGACCTATAAGATTGAAGGAAGAGAATTTAGCAATATTGAAAACAGGTTAGTCAGAAATATCGTCGATGTTATGATGAATGATCTTAAAGAAGCATGGAAAAATGTTCTGCCTGTTTCTCTCCATTTTGTAAGGTCAGAGATTAATCCGCAGTTTGCTGCCATAGTTCCTTCTGATGATATTGTATTGGTTATAAATTTTGAGTTGGAGATGGAAAGCTCTACAGGAAAGGTAACCCTCTGTTTACCCTACGCTGTCTTGGAACCCATCAAAGATAAACTACAGGGACTTGTCCAGACTGATCAATTAGAAGTGGACAGTATTTGGACAGAGAGGTTTAGGAACCGCTTGAAGGAAGTTCCTGTAGAGATTGTAGTGGAACTGGGAAAGGCTGATGTAACGGGAAGAGAGGTGTTGGATCTAAACATAGGAGACGTTATTCAGTTGGATACCTATTCCAAAGATAAACTTATGGTAAAAGTAGAAAATGGTATCAAGTTTGCAGGTTACCCTGGTTTTCATAGAGGTAATCAGGCGATACAGATATCCAATACTGTTGAAAGGAGGTATTAAAATGTCTGACGAAGAAACCCTTAAGGAACAAAATTCAGAGGAGGCAAAAGCAGTTGATGGTGGTGAGGAAAAGAGATCGGATGAGGCAAAAACTGCAGAGGAACAGGAAGACAAGATGAAGGATGAAGGAGTAAAAACAGCCGAGGATACAAAAGCAGCTGGAGATAGTAAGGCCAGGACAAAAGTTGAGGCAAAAGCAGCGCAGTTTTCTAATGTTCAGGATGCAGGTAAATCTGCGGAACAGAAGAGTATCGATTTTGTCTTAGATCTCCCGTTGCAGGTTACTGTAGAACTGGGACGCACCCAGATGTTGATTAATGATTTGCTCCGGTTAGGGCAGGGTTCAGTAGTTGAATTATCCAAGCTGGCAGGGGAACCCATGGAAGTTTTGGTTAACCAGAAGCTGGTAGCTCGCGGAGAGGTGGTAGTAGTCAATGAAAAGTTTGGGGTGCGCCTGACTGATGTCATAAGTCCGTTGGAAAGGGTTGAGCAACTCAGATAGCTAAGAAAGAAAGGTGATCGAATGGATATTGAGACCAATCTCATTAATGCAGTAACTTTTTCTCAACCCGATTTTTATTCCACTGCAATCAGGACATTTTCGATCTTGTTTATTATTTTGGCAGTGATTCTAATCGGCTCGTACCTAGCCAAGCGTTTCTGGCCTAAAGGTTCAGGGCTTATGGGGAGTAATCAATGGATTAAAGTTATTGCTGCCAGCTACATTGCTCCAAAAAAGACGATTAGCCTGGTTGAAGTAGCAGGAGAAATACTGGTTCTGGGTCTTACAGATAGCCAGATTACTATGCTCACCAAAATTAACGATGAACATAGGATTAGTCATCTTAAAAAATGTCAGGAGAAAACTAACGCAAAATCCCCTTTTTATCAGCAGTTCAAATTTTTAATCAATGGGTGTGAACATGAAAGGGAAAAGGAGGCAGTGTTCCTCCATAAGATTACGAGCAACCCTCACGAAAACAACAAGGTGATTGAAAAGATTAATATGCCTGGTATCAAAACCTGATTATTAGTTATGAACAAAAGAAAAAATATTCTATTAATTTTCGTTTTTTTGGTTTTTTTTAACGCTATCTTCTCACCAGCCTATGGTCAGTCAGTAGCTATCCCTAACATTCACATAGCTATAGGAGAATCAGAGGATCCTGGTGATTTGGCAGTAACCTTGAAGATTATGTTGCTGCTTACGGTTCTGTCTATAGCTCCCACCATTCTTATTATGCTCACCTCTTTTACCAGAATGGTAGTGGTCTTTTCTTTTCTGAGGCAGGCTATGGGTACTCAGCAGATGCCTCCTAATCAGGTTATTGTAAGCTTAGCCCTTTTTCTTACCTTCTTTATCATGACACCGGTCTGGCAAGAGATTAATAGCAACGCTCTTCAGCCCTTTTTGGCAAAGGAAGTTTCCTATGAGGTAGCGTTGGAGAGTGCGGCTAAACCCCTTAAGAAATTTATGCTAAAGCAAACGAGGGAGAAAGACTTATCACTTTTGCTAAAGATTGCAAAGACAAATAAACCTAAGACTGTTTCTGATATCCAGTTGACCACACTCATTCCTGCTTTTGTGATTAGTGAATTGAGAATTGCCTTTCAGATCGGATTTTTAGTTTATGTACCATTTCTTATTCTCGATATGGTGGTAGCCAGTGTATTGCTTTCTATGGGCATGATGATGCTGCCCCCCATTATGATCTCCTTGCCGTTTAAACTGTTGCTGTTCGTGCTGGTTGATGGCTGGTATTTAATTGTAGGTTCTTTAATAAAAAGCTTTGCTGTATGATCTATTTATACAGGAAGCCTCTTTTTACAAAATGATTCAGGGACTATAGGATGGGCTGTGGTGGCTAAAATGATACTGGATACTGGTTGCTGGATGCTAGATAAAATAAAAACTGGACATGTACATCCAGCATCTTGTCCACGCAAAATGCGCTAAGCTCTTTAGAGGTATTACTTATGACACCAGAATTTATAGTAGGATTTGGGAAGGAAGTAGTTTGGGTAACGTTACTGGTATCGGCTCCCATGCTCCTTTGCGGCCTGATTGTAGGACTGGTCGTTAGTATATTTCAAGCAGTCACTCAGGTTCACGAGATGACCTTGACCTTTATTCCAAAGATAGTAGCGGTGATGGCCGCATTGGTGATTTTTTTCCCCTGGATGATGAGGGTACTACTCGATTTTACGGAGAAACTTTTTGTTAATATACCAATGTATATTCGTTAGCAAAGGAGCACTTACTTGATGAGCCTTTTTAGCCTTCCGCTACCGCAGGTTCAAGCCGCCGTTCTGGTCTTTATCAGAACAGGAGCAATTCTTATAACTGCGCCTCTTTTTGGCAGTAGGAATGTACCGTTAAAGTTGAAAGCAGGCTTGTCTCTTGTTCTGACATTGGCCATTTTCCCATTAGTGGGTTTCAAGGAAGTTTATTTAGCAAGTGTTCCCTCTCTGGTGTCCGCTATGGCAGGAGAGGTTCTTATTGGAGTCATTATTGGGTTCACTGCAAGACTTATTTTTGCTGCGGTACAGTTAGCAGGAGAACTGGTAGGTTTTCAGATGGGTTTTGGTATTGTTAATGTTATTGACCCTCAGACCAGCACTCAGTTTTCTATCATCGCACAGTTCCAGAACATAATAACACTCCTCATATTTCTGGCACTGGATGCTCATTATTGGTTTATCCTGGCAATTTCAAAGAGTTTTGAATTGATACAACCTCTTGGGTTTTGTTTCACTGACTCTCTGATGGAGACTATTATTAGTTTATCCTGTGATATGTTTGTAATCGCTGCCAAGGTAGCAGCTCCTGTTATTGCTGTGCTTTTTTTCACCAGTGTTGCTTTGGGATTGATAGCCAGAACGGTTCCTCAGATGAACATATTCATCGTGGGATTTCCTGTTAAGATTGCTATAGGACTTTTGGGGATTGGATTCTCACTTCCACTCCTTTCTTACCTGCTGAGAAACCTTTTTCAGAGAATGGGTGGTGACATCATTTTATTAATGAAACTGATGTCATGAGTTGTGACCAGCATTTTTGATATGGTTAGATAACAAGTAATAAGTGGAATTTCTTATTCTGTAATTTTAGGAGTTTTCTTAATGTCAAGAGGATCAGATCAGGAAAAGACGGAGTCTGCTACTCCGAAGCGGCTGCAAGAAATGAGGGAAAAAGGACAGGTTGCAAAGAGCAGAGAAGTTCCTTCTGTTGCAGTTTTAATCGCAAGCCTGCTCGTTTTCTATTTCCTGGGATCCACCATGGTTAAACAGCTCATGGATATGATGCAGTGGGTGTTTAGTAGTTCAGGAAGCTTACAGATTGAGGAAGCAAACCTCCAATGGTTGCTAATAGAGCTCTTAGGCAGAGGATTAAAGGTTGTGGCCCCCCTGTTAATGGCATTGGTGGCCATGGGGTTGGTATCTAACTATCTTCAAGTGGGTTTTCTGTTTTCCTTCCAATCTATAGTACCCAAGTTTTCCAAACTGGATCCCATCAAGGGTTTTACCAAGATGTTTTCCAAGCAAACCCTGGTGGAACTGGTAAAGAATATTTTCAAAGTGATGATTGTTGGATGTGTGGCCTACCTTACAGTTAAGGGTGAGCTTAATCATATTATCCCCCTGATGGATATGGAGGTCTGGTCTGTTCTGTCCTATATCGGGGGTGTATGTTTTAAGATAATGCTTCGCACCTGCTGGGTGCTTGTTGTTTTGGCACTTCTGGACTATGTCTTTCAGAGGTGGGACTTTCAACAAGAAGGCAAGATGACAAAACAGGAAGTTAAAGATGAGTTTAAACAAAGGGAAGGAGATCCGCTAATAAAGTCCAGGGTAAGACAGGTACAAAAAGAGATGGCAAGAAGACGAATGATGGAAGCAGTACCCAAAGCGGATGTGGTTATTACCAACCCTTCTCACTTGGCAATAGCGCTGGAATATAACGCTCAACAAATGACGGCTCCCAAAGTGATTGCCAAAGGAACCCGGCTGATGGCGGAACGCATCAGGGAGGTAGCCAGAAAAAACCAGGTTCCCATTATGGAAAACAAACCTTTGGCTCAAGCACTGTTTGGCAGTGTTGAGGTAGGCCAGGAAATTCCTATGGTGTTCTATAAGGCAGTAGCAGAAATTCTCTCGTATGTCTATCGACTCAAAAACAAGAGGATGTTATATGACTCGGCAAATTGAAGAAGCAACAGGTATCCAAGGACTTGCTCGCAATAGCGATGTAATACTGGCATTTGGTGTGATAGGGATACTGGTAATTATGGTGATTCCTATACCCACTATCTTGCTGGATATGTTTTTGTCTTTCAATATTACCCTTGCTGTCGTTGTACTATTAGTTGCTATGTACACCTTAAACCCATTGGAGTTTTCTGTGTTCCCCTCTCTCTTACTGCTTGCTACCCTGCTTCGGCTATCTTTGAATGTGGCCTCAACAAGATTGATCCTCTTACACGGTAATGAAGGGACAGCCGCCGCCGGACAGGTTATCAGAGCATTTGGAAGCTTTGTGGTTGGTGGTAACTATGTAGTTGGGATGGTAGTATTTTTGATTCTGGTAATAATAAATTTTGTCGTAATCACAAAAGGGGCAACTCGTATTGCTGAAGTTGCAGCCAGATTCACTTTGGATGCGATGCCTGGGAAACAGATGAGTATCGATGCAGATCTCAATGCAGGTCTCATTACAGATATTGAGGCAAAGACAAGGAGAGCTGACATTTCACGGGAAGCCGATTTTTATGGGGCTATGGATGGTGCCAGTAAATTTGTAAGAGGGGATGCCATTGCTGGTATTGTTATTACACTTATTAACATTCTGGGGGGGTTGGTCATAGGCGTGTTACAGCAGGGGATGTCTGTATCCACTGCCGCCCAAAATTACACCTTGTTGACTGTAGGGGATGGTTTGGTCAGTCAGATACCTGCCCTGATTATTTCCACTGCCGCTGGACTGGTGGTTACACGGGCAGCCTCTAATACTCATTTGGGAAATGACATGATAAGTCAACTTACCGGACAACCTCGGGCTGTTGCCATTGCTTCTGGTGTTCTCATTTTCTTTGGGTTTATCCCGGGATTACCTACGATTCCCTTTATCATGCTCGGTTGCCTGGCTGGGGGATTGGCTTATATGACTTTCGAAGGCAAGAAAGCGGTTATGCTCAAGGAGGAAGAAGATGAGGAGGCAGTTGAAAAGGGGAAAGGATTGGAGAAGGTCGAAGAACTTTTGCCTTTAGATCTCTTAGAGTTAGAGGTGGGTTATGGATTGATTCCCTTGGTGGATACGGAACAAGGTGGGGAATTGCTGGAAAGGGTTAAGTCCATCCGTCGTCAATTTGCGCTTGAGATGGGAATGATTATTCCACCCATGCACATAAGGGATAACCTTCAGCTTAAGCCCAACCAATATTCTATTATTATTAAGGGAGTAGAAATTGCTGGGGGAGAACTCATGCCTGGATATTATCTGGCAATGAATCCTGGAGATGTTAAAGCTGAGATCGAAGGTATTCCAACGAAAGAACCAGCATTTGGCATCCCAGCCCTTTGGATTGGCGAAAAGGATAAAGAAAAGGCACAGATTGCAGGATATACCGTAGTCGATTTATCCACGATGATTGCTACTCACATATCAGAAGTTTTAAAGACTCATGCCTGTGAATTATTGGGTCGGCAGGAAGTGCAGTCTCTGCTAGATAATTTAGCACTCAATCATCCAAAAGTAGTAGAAGAACTGGTACCTAATCTTCTTTCTTTGGGTGGGGTCCAAAAAACCTTTCAGAACCTGTTGAAAGAACAGGTTTCCATTCGCGATTTGCTTTCCATTGTTGAAACCTTAGCAGATTATGCACCCATAACTAAAAACGTAGATATACTGACTGAATATGTAAGGCAAAGGTTAGCAAGAAGCATTACCAAGCAGTATAAAACACCTGAGGGGGACATACCTCTTATGACGCTTGATGCTGAGATTGAAGAGCTTGTAAATAATGCCATTCAACATACGGAACATGAATCTTACCTTTCGTTAGAACCCGCACTCGCTCAGAAGATTTTGGCACAGCTTAATAAGGCAATGGGAAAATTTACCAGCATGAACTATCAACCCATTATTCTCTGTTCGCCGGGTATTCGACCACACCTGAAAAAATTGACTGAAAGATTTATTCCCACTTTGGTGGTACTCTCTCATAATGAAATTGATAAACGGGTTAAACTAAAATCACTGGGGGTAGCAAGTCTAAACTATGCAGGTTAGAAAATATCAAGCAGCAAGTATGAATGAGGCACTAAAACTGGTGCGAAGGGATTTGGGATCTCAGGCTATCATTGTGTCAACAAAAACAGTTGGTGGAATGAAAAATAAAGACAGTTTTGGCAAGCAATCAGGAGTAGAAGTTATTGCTGCTATCGACTATGACTTTGATTCCTCTTCTCCGGAGACTAAATCTTTTTCCCAATTAGTCAAGGACAAGCTTCCTCCTATAGGAGGCCTCCCATCAGAAGGGGATTCGTTAGAGAAGATTCGCTATGAGCTCTCTGAATTGAAGAGGATAGTGAAACAATATTACAATTGCTCTGAGGAAATCAAAGGTGGTTATGCTTACGGGGAACTGAAAGAACTCAAATGGATGGCGCAATTTTTCTTAAGGCAGGCAACGTCCTTTAATCACGGTTATTTCCCTGAACATCTAGTTGATCTTTATTACCAAATGTTAAAACAGGATATTTGTGAGGAGACCGTTTTGAAATTGGTTGAGGAGTTAAGGGAGGATCTATCACCGGATCTATTGGGGGACAAGGGTCAGGTGAGAAAGAGTCTGATCTCGAAAATAGAAAGAGACCTCTTACTAGCAGGACCCGTTGATTTAACCCCTGGCAAAAACAAGATTGTTGCCTTTGTTGGTCCTACTGGTGTGGGCAAAACTACTACGATAGCTAAATTGGCAGCTAACTATGCATTGGAAAAGAAAAAAAAGGTTGCCCTGGTTACTATCGATACCTATCGGATAGCAGCAGTTGAGCAGTTAAAGATATACTCCAATATTATAGGGCTTCCCCTTAAGTCAGTATCATCACCTGAAGAACTTAAGCAAGTATTGGCTAAATTTGCAGACAAGGATTTAATCTTGATTGACACAGCTGGGAGAAGCCAGAGGGACCAGTCCCATATTGACGAGATTAAAGGATTTCTCGAGCAATCCTTCCCTGTTGAAATCTCTCTGGTTATGAGTATTACCTGTAAAGAGCATAACCTTTCTGCCGTGAGTCAACAATTTGGTCTTCTTCCAATAGACAGTATCATTTTTACTAAACTCGATGAGAGTTATACCTATGGAAGTATTATTAACCAGCTGTTCAAAATAAAAAAGCCTTTATCCTATCTCACTACTGGTCAAAAAGTACCGGAAGATATTGAGGTTGCCACGAAGGAACGCATTATTTCGTTGGTTTTAAATGAAGCGGAAAATCACTATTGCTAACTTAATAAGGGAAGGGATATATGATGGATCAAGCAGGAACGTTGCGCAGTATAGTTGAAAAGAAGGGAAGGCCTGGGTCACGTATGAAGATGAAAGGTGAAGGGCTAAGGAATGAAGGAAATTTACCAGTTCAAGTCATTGCGGTTACCAGCGGGAAGGGAGGAGTCGGTAAAACCAACGTGGTGGCCAATCTGGGCTGTGCCTTAACCAGATTGAACAAGAGAGTATTAGTTTTAGATGCAGATATGGGGCTGGCTAATATGGATGTTATTTTGGGACTTTCTCCTAAATATAATTTACAACATGTGCTCAACGGCGAGAAGACTATCTCAGAGGTAATCATTTCAGGGCCAGGAGGCATGAAGATTCTTCCTGCCAGTTCAGGTGTACAAGAACTATCAGATTTGAGTAAAGCACAGAAGCTTTGCTTATTGTCAGAGCTGAATTTCTTATGTGATGAGATAGATGTTCTGCTAATTGATACCAGCGCGGGTATTTCTTCTAATGTGATGTATTTCAACATGGCAGCTCAAGAGATCCTCATCGTGGTCTCGCCCGAGCCTACATCCATTACAGATGCCTATGCTATGATGAAGGTTTTATTCCTTAAGCATTCGAAGAATCATTTTAGGCTTTTGGTCAATTCAGCAAGGAATGCCGAGGAAGCTAAGGAAGTCTTTAATAATTTGAGTCTGGTGGGACAAAAGTTTCTCAATCTCTCAATGGATTATTGGGGGTACATCATGCAGGATGACCATGTGGCGAAGGCCGTGAGGCAGCAGAAAGCGCTTGTTGAGCGGTATCCTCATTCTCCCGCTAGCAGATGTTTCTCTGATCTTGCTAAGAGAGTTTGCGAAAATCAACCCAATACCAGTTCCAGAGGAAACATCAGTTTCTTTTGGGATCAAATTATCGATAATTCCGATGCTTTACCTTTGGAAGTTTCTAAAATTTAGTCCTGTTGGATTTAACTTATCTTAAACTTAGATCAGGCAAGTGAAATACTGGAACTATGGAACGTTGGATGATGGCTGATTAAAAAGTCGAGCAATTAAACAGTTGGCAAATTAAATAGTTTAAAAATTAAGGGGAAGGAAGATGAGAGGATTATACAATCAAATGGCAGAAAAAGATTCAAGTTTTAAAGATGATTTTACAAAAAGAGATCGTCTGATCATGGAACATGCCCCTTTGGTCAAGTATATTGCTAATAGAATCGCAATGCGGCTACCACCTCATATTGATGTTGACGATCTTATCAGCTCCGGAGTTCTGGGTTTAATCGACGCTATTGAGAAGTTTGATCCTTCCAAAGAGGTGAAGTTTAAAACTTATGCTGAGATTCGTATTAAAGGTGCAATCCTTGATGAATTGAGGGCGATGGATTGGATTCCCAGATCTGTCCGCAAGGTTATTAACGAATTGATGGGTGCTTATCATGAGTTGGAACAGCAACTGGGAAGACCTGCTAAAGACGAGGAAATGGCTGAACTACTGGGTTTGGGAATGGAGGAATTTTATAAACTGCTCAAGCAATCTGCAGGCGTACCACTAATCAGCCTGGATGTTCTAGTAGATTATGATGAGAAGAAAAGAAATATTTTGAGTTGCCTTGAGGATCCTAAATCTGTCAATGGCTTTGGCATCATGGGGTTGAGCGAGGTTAAAGATGCTATTGCAAAAGCTATAGAAGATTTGCCGGAAAAGGAAAAACAGGTAATTTCTCTCTATTATCACGACGAACTTACCATGAAGGAGATTGGTAAGGTGTTAGACCTGACAGAATCAAGAGTTTCACAAATTCATACTAAAGCCGTGCTGAGATTAAAGGTGAGGATTAAGGATTTGAAAAAAATATAGTTTGATTTTCGTAAGCTTATAATAATTGTTTGTCAGTATATTTTTCCCATTAGAGTAATTGGTTTAGATCTACTTTTTCTAAAGGAATGGTAAAGGTGAAGAAGCATACCATATTGGTTGTTGATACCCAGCAGGATAGGACCGGAGGTTTGTCCAGGATTTTAAGAGATGAGGGTTATTCAAGTTCGACCGCTGGCAGTGCCAAGGAGGTTTTGGAAAAACTGAAGGAAAACCATGTTGACCTCATCATTTTGGATTGTGCGATGAAAGGTATATCAGTGAATAATCTTTTAGAAAGGGCAGAAAAACCATACTCTCCACCCATTTGTATCATATTAACCGATGAGCAAGAGGCAGAAAAAAGGTTATCAGCAGCTAACGGAAATGAGTATTGCTGGTTCTTGAGTAAACCCTGGGAAAGAGAAAACCTTGTCCTTACTGTGAGGAATGCTTTGAAATACGGTGAGCTGCTTTCTAAAAACGAGACACTGCTAGAAACTGTTGCTGTTTTGGCAGCAAAGGATTTTTCGCTTGAGGAGAAATTACAGAGAATCCTCCAGCTTTCTCTTAAACAGATTAATGCAGAAAGGGGCTCTATTATGTTGAGAGATAAGCAGGGTGATTTGGTCATCAAGGCTGCGAGTCGCAAGCGGCTTATAGGGGTAAAACAATTTATAGAGGATGAAAAGAGTGTCTCTGCCTGGGTGGTAAAAAATGGAAAATCGATTCTTGTAGAACACAGCAAAGAAGATCCACGTTTTAATCCTCCTGAGGAAGCTTTATACAAAACGGACAACTTTCTTTGTGTGCCCATAAAAAATGAAAAAGGTGTTGTTATTGGTGTTTTTAATGTTACCGACAAGAGTGATGGAAGATCAATTACTGAAGAGGATGAGATTATTCTTTCAGGATTTATAAGCAGAATTGTAATGTTAATTGAAAATGCACAGCTTAAGGAAGACCTGGAGGAGGAGAGGAGGCGACTAAAAATAAAAAACAAAGAACTCCTTGCTTTGGAGCAGATGAGAGAGGATTTAATTAATATGATTATCCATGATCTGAAGGGCCCTCTGGGGGAGATTACAGCTAATTTGGATCTTTTAAGCTATGTGCAATTAGAAAGCCAAGACAGAGAGTGTTTGGATACCGCTATCCAAGGTGGTGAAAATCTTCTCAGGATGATCCTTAATATGTTGGATGTAAGGAAGATGGAAGAGGGTAAACTCAAACTTCATTACGAAGAGCTTGATGTATGCGAGTTGATTGAAGGTGTTATCGAAAAAATAAAAACACTGATTAAGCAGAAGGGGATGGAAGTAAAAACAGTGATTGATGAAAATGTTTTTACTTGGGTGGCAGATAGATCTCTCATTGAAAGAGTTCTTATTAATCTTCTAAATAATGCCATAAGGTATTCACATCAAGGAGGGAAGGTAGAGATCAGGAGCAGGTATAGTCATGAGAGCAAGCAACTCCAGATGGAAGTGAGAGATAATGGAAAGGGGATACCCAGGGAATTTCAGCAAAAGATTTTTGAGAAGTTTGGTCAAGTAGATGCTGATTTTTCTGATAGAAAGAACAGTACTGGCTTGGGATTGACATTTTGCAGAATGGCAGTTGAAGCTCATCAGGGAAAAATCTGGGTTGAAAGTGGAGAAGAAAAAGGAAGCAGGTTCATCTTCTTACTTCCCTTGATGCAGAAAAGTGCTTTGACTTGAGAGATTGATAAGGTGAGGTGACGGTCTTGAAAGACTCAAAAGAAATGAAAATACTAATTATTGATGATATGCCCAATATGGTCAGGACCATTAAAAATATGCTTCGTCATCTCGGCTACCGTCATACTGCAGAAGCAGGAGATGGGTTGGCAGCATGGAAGGTGTTGAAGAATGATACAGTTGATTTTGTGATAGCAGACTGGAATATGCCTAATATGACGGGTATTGATTTGTTGCGCAAAGTCAGGTTGGATGAAAGTCTTAAAGATATACCTTTTTTAATGGTTACTGCAGAAGTAGATGAAGAAACTATAGCTGAGGCAGCCGAGACAGAGGTCGATGGTTATGTTATTAAACCTTTTGTGGCTAAAACCTTAGAAGAAAATATTCAAAAAATTCTGGAGAGGAGGAACAGTCCAGATGAAGTGGATACTTGTTTAAAATTGGGCAATGTCTACGCAAACTCAGGGAGATTGGAGGATGCCTTGAAAGAATATGAAAAAGCTTTAAAAGTTCGGCCTAATAATGCTAGGGTGTACTGTGCCCTGGGGAATGCTTACCAGCAGAGAGGGGAAGTAGACGAGGCAGAGAAAGCTTATAGCAAAGCAATAGGGATTAGCCCTCAATATTTAAAAGCGCATGAGAGTTTAGCCTGGGTATATGAAAAAAAAGGTGAAAAAGAAAAGGCGATCAAGTCCATCAAAGAAGCGGTAAAAATCAGCCCTAAAAATCCAGACCGTCAGATCAAGCTGGGCAAGGCACTTCTTAACACAGGGAGAAGGGAAGAGGCTAAAGAAGCGTTTGATCAAGCGGTAAAGGTTGATCCTGACAGGGCTGCTGGCAGGAGAATTGAAATTGGTGAAGCCTTTTTGGACATGGGGATGGCGCAAGAAGCTGAAGAAGTCTTCCAAAGAGTTTTAGGAACTGATCCCAATAACATTGAGATTTATAACCGTTTGGGTATCGCCTTGAGAAAACAAGGAAAATACCGTGTGGCTATTGGTGAATATAAGAAAGCTTTGAAGGTAGACCCGGAGGATGAGAACGTTCATTATAATTTAGGCAGAACCTATATGCAAGCAGGGATGGTTGCTGATGCAATAAAGGAGTTCGAGGAGTCTGTAAGACTTTGCCCGGATTTTGAGGAGGTAAAGATTATACTTCAAACCCTTAAGGAGAAGACGTAAAGAGCAAGAACAACTATTCAAACGTAAAACGCGATAACCACTGTAAGGATTACAACCGAAAAATTACCAATCCTGTCATTTTTTAAGAAAGAGGGATTCCTAAGATTAAGTATTATGGATTTCAGTGAGGTGTGTTAATGGTCGATGAGCAAAAAAAAAGTACAGAAGAAAAGGCCGTGAAGACACAAGAGGAGAGCGGAGATAAAGAGAAGCACTCTGGGAGAGGTGCAGATGGAATTGAAGAAGGTGGGGCAACTGAAGAAAGATCAAAAACGGAACTGGATGTAGAAGGTCTTGATTTAGAAGAATCTCCCCAAGAGGTTGCAGCTGATAGAAGAGAAGAAACGGTTCAAGTTAAAAAGAGGAATAAGAGAGAATGGGTTTTAACTTTTTTCTCCTTGCTGGTAATTTTAATAATGGTTATTGGAGGTGTATTCATTTGGGCGAGGTATTTTGCTTCAGACGATGGGAAAAGGCTAGCCTTGAATACTCCCCTGGGAGTTGTATACGAACTCAAGCCATTTTTTGTACCATTGAATTCAAACGCTGAATCGGGGAAGTTTTTAAGGGCAACCATGGTTTTGGAATTGTTTAATGAGAGTTCTTATGAACAGATTGAGAGTCGGATTGAAGAAGTAAGGAGCAATATCTTTAAAATATTGGTCAATGCTTCTCCTAAAAATGTTGGAAATACTAAGGGAAAGAAGATCTTGGCAGAAAGGATTGTTTCAACAAGTAACCATCTCTTTGGGGAGAAGGTTGTGAAACGGATTTTTTTCAAAGATGTACTAGTAATTTGAGGTTTTAAATTACTAAGAGATTTAAAACGAGATGGTGCTTTTCCAGATGGATGAGTCACCGATCATTCTTAAGCTATGAGGAAAGAGAAGCAGGATTTAAGGATTAAAGGAGGGGCCGCAGACTTTATTCCAAACCGAAGGAAATATATTGGAGTATTTTTTGAATGCTGTAGTGCCTATGCCAGGATTTATATCAATAGAGAAAAGACGTCATATGCGGGTTGGTGTCCCAAATGTGCTCACAGGATTGAGATTAAAATTGACAAGAAAGGGACTGATAGTAGGTTTTTCAGAGTGATTAAGCATTAGAAATTAGTTGTGTTATAAAGAAGGGGATTTATTTCAAAAGGAAAGTGTTTTGATAATTGTAGTAGGTGTTGTATAATCACAGAGAAATTTAATTGCAGGTTAATTATAAAAGAATGGAAGGATTAGCATCTATTTCAAAATTTATTATGGGTGAATCATTGGAAGGGTTGGTGGTTATTAACCCTGATTATAGTATATCCTATGCCAGTTCTCTTATCTCTCAGTTGACGGAGCTGCGAGATGGAGAATTGCAGGGCAAGTTTTGCTACCAGATATTGCAACAAAGGGAAAATCCTTGTGAAGGAATGACTTCCCCCTGCCCTCTGCGGCAGGTTGTAGAATCTGGTAAGCCATTTAGGTCTTTTCAAAGTTTAATTAATTCAAAAAAGGAAGAGGTTCCTTTTGCTGTTGATTGTTATCCTTTTAAAAATGAGGAGGGAAAGGTTGTGCAGGCCGTAAGTATTCTGAGGGATTTGTGTGAAGCAAGCAAAATAGAATCTGAGCTGGGAAGAATGTACAGATTCGCTGCTATGGGAGAGCTTTTCCCCGGCATAGCTCATAACTTAAATACGCCCCTCTCTGCGGTGATGGCGAGAGCGGAGATGTTACTAGAGAGGTTAGAGGGACTGAAGAAAGGGGAAGAAGAAAGAGAGAATTCTTTTGAATCAAAACTGGATAAGAGTATAAGGGATGCTGGTGTTATTGTGGCCAACGCCACGAAACTTTCGGTAATCATAAGGAATATGATGCAAAAAGGATTGCGGGAAAGTGAGGAAACTCCCCAGATGCTTAATCTGAGCCACCTGCTGAAAGAGGAACTCCAATTTTTGGAATCGGATATGAAGTTTAAACATGAATTAAAAAAGAGTTATTCCCTCGATGAATCTGTCCCCTTTATAGATGGGGTCTATTTTCATTTTTCTCAAAGCTTTGTAAATATCATTAGGAATGTTATGGAATCAATTGACAAATCGGAAGTTAAGGAGTTAAGCATCAGTTGTAAACATGATAAAGATAATATATATATTGAAATCCATGATACGGGATTGGAAGCAAATATGATAACACAGGAGAATCAGCCGTATACTGCTGCGGAAAAGCGATTGGCACAAACTCGAGAGTTATTGAAACCTTATGATGCTGAGCTGAAGATTAGAAGCGAACCTCATGATAACCTTCACGCTATTCGTATTCCCTGTAAAAAACCGTGAATAGCATTAGCCTTTTTTAGGAATTCCTCAAGTTAAAGTTTTGGAAGTTTCTTGTCGATAAATTAATAAAAAAGGAATTTTTAAGAAATTGAACCAGTTGTTTAATGTTTTGGAGGTTTTTTAGTGCTAAGATCTGTAGATATACAACAGATTTTGCTGCATACAACGTCTGTAGAAAAAATTCAACAGGTTCAACAGCAGCACATGGATGTGGAGAAAAAATACTTTGCACTACAACTACAAGAAGAGATGAATCAGAAAAAAAGTGAAGTGCAAGATACGAAGGAAGCTGAAGAGGCCAAAATAAGAGAAGAAGACAAGAGAAGACAACAGAAGGAAGAGTATAAGTTTGGTTCTGACAGAAACAAGCAAGGCAGTGATAAACATAAAAAGAGAGAATTGGAAGAGATAGACCAGGGTAAAATCCTAGATCTTATTGTTTAAATATCTCTCAATGAGGAGGGTGGGAAATGGCAAGCTATACTGTTGAATTCTGGTTGATTCTCCAAATGATTATAGAGGTTTTACTCTGTGGTATCATTGGTTACTATGTCTACCATGAGAAGAGTAAAAAGGTAGAAGTGAGACAGGAACAAGAGAAGATAAAGATACTTATGGGTTCACTGCAAAGTTTTATTGCAAAATCTGACGATTTGGACAAAAAACATCAAAAGGTACTAAAGCTCTGGGAGAAGATAGAAAAGAGAGGAGAGGCAATAGAAGCGTATATTGATTACTATGAAAGAAAGCTTAAGTCTTCCCCTGAAGGGGAAAAAGCTGGGGAAGGATCAGACAGTGTAGAATCAAGTGTTGCCTGTTATGAAAAAACCTCCCGCTTGATTGAGAAAGGATTGTCTGCAGAAAAAATTGCTCAGACAGTTGGGTTACCAAAGGGAGAAGTTGAGTTGATCATGAATCTTAAAAGGCAGTAATTGACCATCCAGAAACACACATTTATTAGAAAGCAGGAAGTGAAAGTCAACATTCGTTCTTCTTGCTTTCTTTTTATGAGAATAGCTGCCAAGACGCTAACTACGAGAAGTGTATTAGAAAATAAGACAATTTATATAATTATGGAAAAAATTAAAGATGTTAGAAGAGATACATGCTGAATCGATAGTCCGTCAAAATTTTACTCTCTTACTATCCTCCTCACAGAAGAGCACATTTATTGACAATCTTGCTGTGGGTCAACTGCTGGAGGGAGAGGTTGTGAGGTTTGTAAGTGATCATAGGCTCCTAATCAATTTTAAGGGATTTGAGGTAATTGCTGAGAGTATGATTGCGCTTAAACCTGGACAACAGATACAAACAAGAGTGGTTCAGACTCATCCTCAAGTGGTGATGACACTGATGACGGAAGGGATTCCGGACCCAAAAGCGCTCTCTTTGCTAAGATCTTATCTGCCGTTACAAGTTGATTGGGGAGAGGTGATAGAAAGTCTTGGAAATGTTTTAAATGATGAAAAACTTCACCTGCTGGAAATAGTGGTTGATAAAAGATTGCTGGAAAAAGTGACATCTTCTCTTTCTTCTTTATCATTTGATAAAGATAAAGCAGGTGATGGTGAAAAGATTAAGCAGTTTATGGAGAACTCGGGGCTTCTCTATGAATCGAAGCTAAAGGAGTTCTTATCCTTTGGGAAAATATTGCCTAAGCAACTTATAGAAATCGTTGAGAAAGACTTTAAAGGATTACTGCTTAAGCTTTCTCAAGAACTGGAGAAAGCAACAGAAAAGGTTGATGCGTATGGAAATATTGTCTTGAAGGATACGGTAGAAAACCTGTTAAGAACAGTAAATTCATCGATAAAAAGGATTGAGCTTCATCAACTAGTTAATTGTTTGACCACAAAGAATGATCAGCAGCTGGTTTTTCAAATACCCTTGGTATTGCCAGAAGGTATTAAAAATGCAGAACTCTATATCCGATATGGTTACCAAAAAGGCAGAAAAAAGAAGGTTAACAAGGATGACTGTCAAATTGTTTTTCTTCTTAAAATGAGAGGTTTGGGAAATCTGAGGATTGATACGCATTTAGTTAAAAAGAAGATTAGCTGTATAATTCAGGCAGACAGTAGAGAAATTGCCAGCTTTGTGAGTAGGAATATTTCTGAGCTTCATAATCGGCTAGAATCTTTGAACTATAAGACAGAGAAAATTTCTTGTATAGTAAGAAAAGAGAATATTAGACAAGAGCTTCCACTTCAAGGTTTTTCTTTATTTGAAATGAAGCTTATTGATATTATTGCTTGATTGGATGGATCCCATCAATTACGTGCATGCGGTGGTATCAAAGGGGTTGTGAAAAACATGTTTTATAGTGGAATTTAAATGAAGGGAAAAGAAAGAAAATTATTTAAAAAAGCGGTGGCTTTAAAATATGAACCACACAGGCATGAAGCCCCAATCGTAACTGCCAAGGGACAGGGGCTTGTTGCTGAAAAAATTATTGAAGTAGCTAAAAAAAAGCATATCCCCATCAAGGATGACCCCGATTTGGTGCAGATACTTTCCCAGCTTGAACTGGGAGACCAGATCCCTTCCGCTGTCTATCAAGTAGTAGCTGAGATATTTTCCTTCATCTACCATCTTAACAACAAGTATCAGGAAGAGAAACACACCAGATAACCTTCCCTATCAGCACCCCTTTTTTTAATACAGTTTTAGCAGGTAGGAAGAAAATTCCTAGTAAGGCAGGTATTTAAATATTGATGATGAAAGCAGGTAGTGGGGCGAGAATAATTTTTATTATATTTCAATATGTTACAAGAATTCTTCCCGCTTGATAGGAATGGCATAGCTCTTGCTTTATTATTTAGAAAATATGACTGAGGAGAAAACCCATGAGTTTTGGACTTTATACGGCTGTTTGTGGGAGTAGATGCCAGGAGAATAGACTGGAGATCCTTTCCAATAACCTTGCTAATGTAAGTACGGCAGGTTTTAAAGAAGATAGACCGATTTTCAGAGTGTCTAATCCAAGGATAGAGAATTCCGTTGTGATTAACGATCCAGCCGCTCACAGGAAGTTCATGCTTTCCCAAAAACTGAATATAAACTATCCGGCATTTTCTGGTATCAAAACAGATTTTTCCACTGGACAAATGAAATATACCGGAAATCAGCTGGATGTTGCAATAAGGGGCCAAGGATTTTTTGTTGTGGATACACCACAAGGGGAACTCTATACTCGAATGGGAAACTTTTCCATAAACGATAAAAATAAATTGGTTACGCAAGAGGGTTATCTTTTAAAAGGGAAAGAGAAGAAGGGGAAAGGGGAGCAAGAAAAAGAGGAACATATAGAGATCACAGGAACAGAAATTTCTTTTAATAAGGATGGTACGATAAGTGTGGGTGGTGAACAGAGTAATACCTTAACAGTCGTTGATACCTTAAGGGTGGTTGATTTTAAAGATTATTCAAGTTTAAGGAAAGAAGGTAGTAATTTATTTAAGAATGTAGGAGGTGAAAAAAACAAGATAAAAGCAGAAGAATATGAAATAGACCAGCACTTCCTGGAATTATCCAGTGTTAACGTAGTAAAAGAGATGCTAAAGATGATTGATGTATTAAGGACATATGAGTCTTATCAGAAGGTTATTCAATCCCTGGACGAAATTGATTCCAGGGCAACCAGAGATGTAGGTGCAGTTGCATAACAACAAAAGGTAAAAGGAGGGTAAGATGCCATTAAGGTCTTTATCGACAGCAGCTTCAGGAATGCAGGCACAAGCGATCAATATTGATGTTATTTCTAACAATCTTGCTAATGTAAATACAACAGGTTATAAAAGGAGCAGGATTGATTTTCAGGATTTAATGTATCAGAACATGCGGATTGCGGGCGCTGCATCTTCATCAGGTACCGAGCTTCCAACATCCAACCAGATAGGTCTCGGAACTAAAGTGGCATCCGTTGCGAAGATTTTTGCACAGGGAGATTACAAACAGACAGGAAATAATCTTGATTTAGCCATTGACGGAAATGGATTTTTCCAGATTACTACCCCGGAAGGAGAAATAGCATATAGTCGAGCAGGATCCTTCAAGCTGGATGGTGATGGGAACATAGTTACCTCAGATGGTTATTTGCTTGAACCTCAAATTACTGTGCCCAGCAATACCGTTCAACTGACAGTCGGTCCAGATGGAACAGTGACGGTGATGAATGCTGGAGAAATAACACCTTCAGAAATAGGAAAAATTGAAACGGTAAGATTTGCTAATCCTGCTGGTTTAAATGGTGTAGGGAAGAATCTGTTTATGGAATCGGAGACTTCAGGAACCCCTACAACTGGCACACCAGGCGAGGATGGTCTTGGTACCCTCTCGCAGGGTTATCTGGAGATGTCGAATGTCAATGTAGTGGAAGAAATGGTTTCTATGATTGCCGCTCAAAGGGCATACGAGATCAATGGTAAAGCTATTCAGACATCAGATGAGATGTTACAGATGGCAAACAACGTTAAACGTTAAGATAAGGTGATACCATTATGCGTATAGTACTTAGAATAAAATGGGTTTTGATTACAGGAATGGTTTTTTTACTCCTCTCTTGGAATTGCCCCTTTGTTTTGGCGAGGACCGTAGTTAAGGTTCCAGAGCGTGCTAAAGTGAATTCAAAACTGATCAGTTTGGGTGAAATTGCCGACATTAAAGGGGACGATAGTCAACTGGTGGAGGCATTAAAATCAATCGTACTGGGCAAGGCACCCCTGCCTGGTGAGATGAGAGAGATTAGTGACCGCTATGTTGAGATGAAGGTTAAACAAAAGGGTATCGATCCCTCGACACTGACGCTGGATCTCCCTGAAAAAATCGAAGTGCTAAGAGAATCTATTGAGATATCTCCCAAAGAGATAGAGAAAATCGTAAAGCAGTTCATTCATCAAAAGATGCCTTGGGATTCTAAACAGGTGACTATCAAGACTTCACCAACAAAGGGGATTGTCCTGGCTGCAGGGGAAATTACCTATGAAGTTGTTCCTCAAAAAAGGGAAGATTATCTGGGAGTTAGCAATCTTTCAGTAATTTTTATGGTGAATGGGAGAGTAGAAAGGAAACTTTGGGTTAATGCTCATATAGATGTGAGTAAAGAAGTAGTGGTTAGCAACCATCTATTAAGAAGGCATTACACTATTACAGAAGGGGATATACGTTTGGAGAAAATGAATCTCGCAGAGCTTTCCGCCAATGTGGTCACTGATCCTCTTGAGGTGATAGGGAAAAGGACTAAAAGAGCAATAGATCCTAACCTTCCTCTTAAGCTTAATTTCCTGGAAGTACCACCCCTGGTTAGACGTGGTGACCTGGTAACCATAGTTGCTGAATCAGACACTTTAAAAATTACTACTCAGGGCATTGTGAGTGAGAATGGTTGTAAGGGAGAGATGGTGAGAGTGATCAATACCAATTCTCGAAAAGATGTCTATGCCAGAGTGGTTGATTCGCGAACAGTAGCAGTAGATTTTTAAGAGATAAAAACAGAAAAGAGTCGGGGGTATAAGATGATGAAGTTGTTTTATCTGTGGATTGGTATCGGAATTATATTACTACCAGCAATTGCCTTATCCGGAGGCATAGGTTTTGTAGAGATACCTGCCTCTGTTTCAGGGCATCTTGAAGACCAGGCAAAAGAACTAAAAAAGGATTTATCCTTTTATCGTTATGAAGGTTCTCTCTGGGAAGAAAGAAGTTCATCTCTTTATATGGATGACACAGCCAGGAGAATCAATGATATCCTGACCATAGAGATTGATGAGTTATCTAATGCCTCTCAGCAGGTTTCAACCAAGACTTCGAGGGATAGCAGCATCATCGCAAAAATTACCGAGTTCCTTGGTTCTCCTCTCGATTTTGGTCTTGATAATTTTTGGGGGAAGGGAAATCCATTTAAGCCCGAGATTCAAAGTTCAGCGAAGAGTTCTCATAGTGGTTCGGGTAAGATTACGGGCAGTGGGAAGTTGATTGCCAGCATTACGGCTAAAGTGACAGAGGTTATGCCTAACGGAAATCTTATCGTTGAAGGGAGAAAAGAAGTTACCATCGAAAAAGAGAAACGCTTCATCATATTAAGCGGCATGGTTCGTCCTGAAGATATTGAGTTTAATAATACTGTTTCTTCAAGCAAGGTAGCTGATGCGAGGATTGAATACACTGGAACAGGTGTAATTAGTGACAAACAAAGCCCCGGTATTTTCCATCGCATCTTCGATTGGGTTTATCCGCTCTAATTGGCAAGGATTTATAACGGGGGGAAAGATTTATGTACCATGGTGACGAGTTAGCTAAGAATAGAGTGAGGAAGAGAATTGTTGCCATCTGTTTGATTATGGCTTTAGGTATATGGATGGGTACAGAAGTTGATGTGTGGGCAGCTCGGGTGAAAGATATTGCTGGTATTAAGGGAGCACGCCCTAACCAGTTGATTGGCTACGGATTAGTAGTAGGATTGAACAGTACCGGTGATGATGACAAGACTGAATTTACCTTTCAGAGCTTGACCAGCATGATGAAGCGGATGGGAATTGTGGTGGATAAGAAAAAGGTAGACCTTGATAATGTCGCAGGGGTTATGGTGACTGCGACCTTACCTTCCTTTACTAAAGCGGGAACTCGAATCGATGTAGTGGTTTCTTCCATGGGTAATGCCAAGAACTTGCAAGGTGGTACTCTTCTGATGACTCCACTTAGCGCACCCGATGGAAATGTTTATGCGGTAGCTCAAGGTCCCCTCTCTACTGGTGGGTTTGCTGCTGGCGGGGCAGCAGGAGGTGGTGTCCAAAAAAACCATCCCACGGTTGGTTACATACCCGGAGGGGCAATAGTTGAGAAAGATCTGTCCTTGAACCTGCTTGAAAAAAATGTAATGTCGTTGAATCTTAACAACCCGGATTTTACCACCTGTTTGCGTTTGACCAGAGTGATTAATATGGGTTTAGGAGAAGAGTTCGCACAATCCGTTGATGCCGGTACGGTAGAGATAAAAATACCCGGGGAATTCCGAGAGAGGCTAGTGGAGTTTATCTCGCTAGTTGAGAATCTGGATATTGTCCCCGATGCTATTGCAAAGGTTGTACTCAACGAACGTACTGGTACGGTAATTATGGGTGAGAATGTGAGGATTTCTACCGTTGCTATTTCTCATGGCAATCTGAGCATTATTGTTAAGGAAAGAGAGCGGGTATCGCAGCCACTTCCTTTTTCTGAGGGTGAGACCGTTGTTACTCCCGATACTGAGATTACAATAAAGGAAGAGGATGGTCGACTGATGGTAGTGCCTGAAGGGGTTAACTTAAGAGAGGTAGTTGGGGGGCTAAACGCCATAGGTGTTTCCCCTCGTGATTTGATTTCAATCTTTCAGGCTATTAGAGCCTCTGGAGCTTTACAGGCAGAACTGGTGATTATCTAATATGACTAAACAGGTTTCGCTATCATCCATATCCCATTCCCATCTTGTTCTAAGGGATAAATTACAAGAAGAAAGTCTTGTGAAGGGACATCAAAAAGATGGGTCCAAACAGGATGAAAAAAGACTAAAAAAGGCTTGTGCTGAATTTGAATCTCTTTTTATTTATCAAATTGTGAAACAGATGAGAAAAACCATAGTTAAATCGGGACTTACTGGTGGGGGTAAGGGCGA
>CBDTTR010000002.1:0-37498 GCA_965363405.1 uncultured bacterium
TTTCAACGAGTGGTGGTAACATCGGAATAGGTTTTGCCACCCCTATAAATTTAGCGAAAAATGTTGTTAAGCAACTTAAGGAAAAGGGCAAAGTGGTTAGAGGATGGTTGGGTGTGGTTGTGCAGACCGTAACTCCTGAGCTTGCCGATTCTTTTGGTTTAAAGGATCGAAAAGGGGCACTTGTTGCTGATGTAGAAGAAGGTGCACCTGCTGATGAAGCTGGAATTAAAAAAGGAGATATTATAATTGCTTTTGATGGGAAAGAGATTGAGGAGATGAGTGAGCTCCCTCTTGTTGTGGCGCAGACGCAGATAGGAAAAAAAGTAGATGTTACTATTTTGAGAAATGGCAAGGAACTTACTAAAAAAGCAATGATAGGAGAATTGAAGGAAGATGAAGCTTATGCATTATCCGGTGCAAAGAGTCGAACAGACATAGGAATGGAAGTGAACGAGTTGACCCGCGAGCTTGCGAGAAAATATGGAATTTCGGAAACGAAGGGTGTATTAGTAACCTATGTAGAAAATGATAGTCCAGCAGAACGAGCAGGCATCAGGGAAGGCGATATTATTATTGAGGTCAACCGTGAAGCTGTGAAAAACCTGGATGAATATTATAAAGCTACAAAACAAGCCAAAAAGGGTGACAAGATACTCTTTTGGATTAAGAGAGGAAGAAGTTCGCAATTTGTAGTTGTTCAATTGGAAGAAGAGTAAATAGTTGGACGGTTTTTCTGCTGTCAGTTTGGCCTGATGACTGCTTAATGTGAAAACACAATAATCCGCTAACCTGTGCTTTATAAATGAGGCATCAATAGATAACTTCAAAATATCTTCAGCTGCAATAAATTATAGAAATTCCGAGACTTTCTGATTGTAAGAAAAACGAACAGAGATCTTCCTACCATTATAATGCCTTTTACGTAAGTGCTTTTCACATTACATATTCCCGCAGATAAATGAATTTGCAATTTGTAATAGTAGGATCATTAAACCCAGAATTTGCAGTAGCCATCTACTGCAGCTTGAAAATCCTTGCTGTAACGCTTGTTTCACGATTTTGCTCCTCAACATATCTATGGATATGCCTTCGTTGTAAAATCGCTCCAACTGCACGTTTCGCTACGGTTTTCTACGCCTCGCTACGACGCCTACTGCAAAATATGGGTTAAAGAGATTCGTAACAAAACAGCATGAATTGGAACATATTAAAGAGATGGGAAAATATGGGTCGAAAGGGGAGTACTGATAAAGAAGAAAGAGATTGGGAACAGGAACGGTTTCAGATGGTGGAAGGTCAGTTGAAGAGCAGGGGAATATCAGATGAACGTGTACTTCATGCTATGAGTAAAGTTCCCAGACATCGCTTCATACCACAGGATAGAATAGGTTCAGCATATGCGGATGGACCAATACCCATAGGAGAAGGTCAAACTGTATCTCAACCTTATATGGTTGGGATTATGACTCAATATCTGGAATTGAAAGGTGAGGAAAGGGTCTTGGAAATAGGAACGGGTTCAGCATATCAATCAGCAGTTCTGATGGAGTTAGTAAAGAAGTTGTATACTATTGAAAGAATCCCCGAATTAGCAGAGAGGGCGAAAAAAAAGTTATTAGAATTAGGTTATAATCGATTTGATATTAAAGTTGCTGACGGAACGAAAGGATGGCTGGAGGAAGCACCATATGACGGAATCATTGTTACAGCTGGAGCTCCTGAAGTCCCAGACACTTTAGTCGACCAATTGAATGAGGGGGGGAGGCTGGTAATACCTGTGGGTTCGCGATTCTCACAAAGGCTCTGTAAATGTGTGAAGAAATTGGGCAAATGCATAAAAGAAGAAGATATTATGTGTGTTTTTGTTCCCCTCATTGGAGAGCACGGTTGGAAAAACAATACATTTAATTAATGTTGAAGCTAAAGTAAGTTCGGAGCACAAAGCAGGATGAAAAACAGGGAAGAAGTAGAGACTCGTATCGCTCAATTGCGAAAAAGCATAAATTACCATAATTATCTTTATCACGTTATGGATAATCCTGAGATATCCGATGCTGCCTATGATCGTTTGATGAAAGAGTTAGAAGGACTGGAAAAACTCAACCCTGACCTGATTACCCCTGATTCTCCTACTCAGCGCGTTGGAAAAGCTCCTTTAAAAGAATTCAAAACAGTACGGCATACAATACCCATGTTAAGCTTGTCTAATTCCTTTGAACAAGAAGAGATAAGAGAGTTTGACCAAAGGATTAAAAGATTTCTCAAGATAACAGATGATATTGAGTATGTTGCTGAAGCCAAACTTGATGGTGTTGCAGTGGAGTTGGTTTATGAAAGGGGTAAATTTGTAGTTGGTTCGACTAGAGGTGATGGAACAATCGGTGAAGATGTTACCTTAAACCTGAAGACGATACGTTCTATTCCCTTGCAATTGCTTGATATACAAAAGGCACGAGTTCCTGACAGGCTGGAGGTGAGGGGTGAGGTTTTTTTAGGAAAGAATGAATTTAAACTCCTCAACAGAAAGAGAGAAGATTCTGGAGAAACATTGTTTGCCAATCCTCGCAATGCTGCTGCAGGTTCATTACGACAGTTAGATCCCAGAATTACTGTTGAAAGACCTCTTGATATCTTTTGTCATGGAATAGGAGGGACCTCCAAGATAATGTTTGAAACACACTGGGATAATTTACGTGCATTTTCTCAGTTAGGACTCAAGGTTAATCCTGTTGTATATAGATGCAGAAATATAGAAGAGGTAATAAGCCGTTGTAAGGAAATTGAAGGGAAAAGAAAAGAACTGGATTATGAGATTGATGGAGCGGTTATTAAGGTAAATGATCTGAAACTTCAGAAAAGATTAGGAACTATTTCACGAAGCCCGCGTTGGGCAATGGCTTATAAATTTGAAGCTCATCAAGAAGTGACAAGAATTAAAGATATTATTGTCCAGGTAGGAAGAACAGGGGCACTTACACCTGTGGCGATTATGGAACCTGTCAAAGTGGGAGGGGTAGAGGTCAGTCGTGCCACCCTTCATAATCAGGATGAGATTGACAAGAAAGATATTCGAATTGGGGATGTTGTGATTGTACAGAGAGCTGGCGATGTAATACCCGAAGTAGTTAAAGCAATAGAGTCCAAGAGGACGGGAAGAGAGAGACGTTTTGTTATCCCGACTAGATGTCCTGTATGTGATTCAGAAGTGATAAAGATAGAAAATGAAGCTGTGTCCCGATGTCTGGGTCTTTCCTGTCCGGCGAAATTGAAGGAATCAATAAATCACTTTGCCTCGAAGAGGGCTTTTCATATTGAAGGACTGGGGGATAAACTGGTAAACCAGCTAGTAGATAGAGGGTTGACAAAAAACGTATCGGATCTTTTTTTTTTAACAGTCAAGGATTTGGCCGGGTTAGACAGGATGGCTGAAAAATCCGCACAAAATGTTATCAATGCCATTGAAAAGAGTAAAAATGCTGGTTTAGAAAGGCTTGTTTATGCTTTGGGAATAAGGCATGTGGGAGAACACAATGCCATCATTCTTGTCAGTAATTTGGGCAGCATGGAGAGATTGATAAAAGCAGACGAGGATTCTCTCCTGGGTATTAAGGAAATTGGTCCTGAAGTTGCACACAGTATTGTTAAGTTCTTTGAACAAGATGCTAACATAAAAGCTATTAATAGGTTGAAAGAAGTTGGAGTAAGCTTTATCCCAACCAGAGGTGAGATAAAAAATAGCTTAGAAGGCATGGTTTTTGTTTTTACAGGAGGTTTAAGAAAATACACGAGAGAAGAAGCAAGAGAGATGGCGGAAAGCAGAGGGAGTAAAGTTGGTTCCAGCGTCAGTAGTAAAACTAACTTCCTGGTGGTTGGTGAATCTCCGGGTTCTAAATTGAAAAAAGCAATAATGCTTGGAGTAAAAATTATGTCTGAAAAAGAATTCGAAAAACTTATAAAATCAGAAGAGAGGTAAAACCAATGCTTCAATTTCAGTTGATTGTATCTAAAAATGTGTACACGATCTCAGGATCAAGTTGGTTGCCAGAAGAATTTTTCAATTCTTCACAGGCCTGTTCTTTAGAAATCGCATTTCGATAAGAAAGATCTGAAGTTAGATAATCATAGGTTTCTGATACTGAAATAATCTTTGCAGATAATGGAATATCATCACCAGCCAGACCGCCTGGGTACCCTTTGCCGTCATATCTCTCATGATGGTGGAGAATAGGTGGTATAGTACTTTTAAGAAATTCAACGTTTTCTAAAATTTGCCCACCTATCTCTGGATGTTTTTTCACCATGAAAAGTTCCTGGTCCGTAAGTCTTCCAGGCTTCCCCAGTATGTATTCACTGATTCCAATCTTGCCTACGTCATGTAAAAGTGCAGCGAGTTCTAGATTCCTCTTTTCCGCAGAAGCCAACCCTAATTTATCAGCTATTGCCTTGCTGTAATCTGCAACTCTTTGTGAATGGCCCGATGCAATTGCATCTCTTGAATCAAGTGCTTTTATAATAACCTTCAAAGTTGAAGTATAGGAGTTTAGTAAATCTTTATAAACCTGGTATAATTCTTCCCTTCCGAGTCTTCCTTCGTCACCAGGAAGATCCTCTAAAAATCCAATTTCTTTAAGATCTGATCTGCGAATGCGGTGATGGCCGCCAGGAGTTTTAAGCGCCTTCAGCTTTCCTGAATATATATAATTCTTTATAGTTTGGGTAGTTACTTTGAGTAAATCCGCAGCTTCCCTAGTCTTTAGTATCTCCTTCTGGATAAAAGGGGCTCTTTTCATTCTCTTTCTCCCATAATAAAATAAGTTTATAATGTTATAATAAACACAAAAGCAATAAAAAAGCAAGTTCTTTTTGTGTTTTTTTTGAAATATTTTATAATTTGTCACTTAGCAAATATTTGCTAAAAAAGGGAGGAATATTATTATGATAACGTTAAGTTGCTTTTTTGTAATTTCATAATTTACGTCTAACCGATTTTTAAACTGAACAAAGACATTGATTCTATGTTTCAGGAAGAACCTATTCTAAAGAACACGATGAATATCAATAATACGGTTAAATATCAAAACTTTAAAACACCAAAGTTGTGAATTTCCTTATAACACACATTAAACAAGAAGAAAATAGGAAAAATTCTGATTTTTTAGATTATAATTGGTGATCTTAATAGTAAAATGTTATAGATTGATATGAGTTGTCTATTTATATAATTTTTTATGATAGTGTCGATTTGTCATCATTAAAATAAATAATCCTTATTATTACAGTTAGTTAGATGCTTTTTTTGCACCTTAAAAACAAAGCATCTATTTGGTGGATGGAATCAAGAATTGTATAGGCAGTTTTATTGAAAGCACTAGCGTTCATCCAGTGAGATGATGCAACTTTCAATTCTTTTCAAAATATTTTCATAATGGCTTCCTTTCCAAAATACTCTCTTGCAATATGGGCATATAGAAAACATTTTTTCCGTGTTAGCTATATAATCTGGTACTCTATCCTTTGCAAGTTCAGCAGATATCTCTTTTAGTCTTTGGTTGCAGATAAGACAAAGAGTGAAAACTTTATGGGACTGGATTTTAATTCCATAATGTTCTTTCACTTCTTGTAATTGTTTTATGGGATTATTCTCGCTGATAAAGAATAACTGATTTTTAATATCTTTGCGGTTCCTGAGACTGGTTTTGCGAGTAAGTATCTGGCGGTTTTCCTTGATGGCTAATTCTACTAGCTTGTCATCTTCTGCATCACGGTAATAGAGAGTATCAAAGCCAATAATCCTAAGCAATTTAGATAGCTTCCCTAACATTGCATCTGCTAAAAATATGATTTCTTTCATGCGAATACCATTAAGAATATTCCTTGGCGGTGATGCGATGGTTTTGCCTTGATAAATTCTATGGGAAATGATAAATTCTGTCAACTTTCTTAATCCTTTGTAAACGAATGATGAAATAACGATGCTGGACAATATTGATATACCTGAGATATTAAAGGTTTCATTAAAAAACGGTGGAGATTTTGCTGATGTCTTCTACGAGTTTGTTCAGCCTACATCTATTATTTGTGAAGATGGGAAGATTGAGAAAATTATTTCTGGTGTAGATGTGGGTGTTGGAATAAGGGTTATTTATAATAATAAAACAGCATATGCCTATACCAATCAGATTACAAATGAAGGGCTTTTTGAAGTGGCGGATGCAGTCAGCTGTGCCTGTCAGGGGGAAGCATTTGATGAAGACTTTAGTTTGTTAAAAAAGAACCCGGTGAACAATCATAGTATTAAGAAGTTGCCACAGGAGGTAAGCATTGATGAGAAAGTTTCACTGGTTAAAAGGGCTAATGATGTAGCTAGATCTTGGGATGAAAGGATAAAACAGGTCAAAGTTGTTTACAGAGATTCGGTGTGTAGAGTGGCTATTGCCAACACGAAGGGTGATCTTATTTACGATCATCGCACAGGCATTGTATTCTTAGTACAGGTTGTTGCTGCCCAGGATGATGTTATTCAGACTGGCTATGAACCTATTGGAGGATTTGTTGGCTTGGAGTTATTCGAGGAGCATCCACCTGAAAAAATAGCTGAGATAGCAAGTATTAGGGCAATAAAAATGCTTCAGGCAAGGAGAGCCCCGGGGGGAAGCATGCCGGTAGTGTTATCAAGTGAGGCAGGTGGAACTATGATTCACGAGGCAATAGGACATGGGTTAGAAGCGGATCTGGTTCAAACGGGCCTATCCGTTTACACAGGGCGAATTGGGGAAGAGATAGCTTCACCCCTGGTTAGCGTGATTGATGATGCTACTCTGGCTAATAAGAGAGGTTCTTATAGCTTTGATGACGAAGGAGTGAGAGCTCAGAGAACGGTTCTTGTTGAAAAGGGTGTATTAAAAGGCTATCTCTATGATCGCCTTACTGCTATGAAAGACAAAACAGAATCAACCGGAAATGGGAGGAGAGAATCCTATCATAGCAGGCCAATTCCACGTATGAGTAATACATTTATTCTATCCGGGAAGACGTCTCCTGAAGAGATTGTGCGTTCTACATCCCGCGGACTCTTCGTAAAGAGAATGGGAGGTGGGCAGGTGAATACAGTTAATGGTGACTTTGTCTTTGAAGTAAGTGAAGGATATCTTATTGAAGATGGGGAGATCGGGGAAGCGGTGAGAGGTGCTACTCTTACCGGTAATGGACCAGCTATGTTAAAGACTATTGATATGGTAGGTAATGACCTTGGGTTTGGAATTGGCACCTGTGGAAAAGACGGCCAGGGGGTACCTGTTTCTGATGCTCAACCCACCTTAAGAATACCTGAGATTGTTGTAGGAGGAGAGGTTTAACTTCAAACTTACCCTTGCCCATCATTTTCACCCCGTTAAATGATATCTTTTAAATGTCTATAGACTTTGAAACAACCTGGAAGATATAGCAAAGTATTTTCCTGTGAAGAACTCATTTAACGGGGCAGGCTGTTCCGATTGCTTATGAGGAGCTTAAACTGAGTTCAGTACATAGTAAGTTAAATTCACTTATGGTTAAAGTTTCTGGCCTTCTTCTAGGATCAATCACAGACCGCTCCATGGCTTGCAGTATCTTTTGTTTATCTCGGTTGAGGTAGTTTGCTCCTTTCATACTGTTCAAAAAAGTTTTTCTACGTTTAGAAAAAGAAGCTCTCACCAGTTTTTCAAATAGTTGTTCGTCTTTTACTTCCACTAGAGGCGTATCCCTTATAGTAAATTCTACAACTTCAGAATCCACCTTTGGAGGCGGATAAAAACAATCCTTTGTAACGGTCAATTTTTTCGAAACATCGAAGTAGAGCTGTGAAAAAATGCTAAGAGTACCGTAGCTCCTGGTTCCTGGTTGGGCAATAATCCTGTCAGCCACTTCTTTTTGAATCATTATAAAGATGGTTTCAATAATGGATTTTAACCCTAGAAGCTTGAAGATCAAAGGACTCGTCATGTAGTAAGGCAGGTTACCAATAATCTTAAGTTTGCTTCTATGTTTAGTGAAAACCTCTTCGTAATTAAAGTTTAGGGCATCTGCTCTGATGATTTCTGTCTTTTTATTTGTAATGATTTTTTGAAGTATGGCGGCAAGTGTTGTGTCATATTCAAGCCCGATAATTTTAGCTCCACTTCCAGCAAGTGAGAGAGTGAGTATCCCCAGCCCTGAACCGATTTCAATTACAATATCGCAACTTGTAATATTAGCCAGGCGGACAATTTCTTCAGCTATAAATTGTTTAAAGAGAAAAGTCTGTCCCAATCTTTTCTTCGGCCGTATTCTATGCCTTTTTAAAAGAGAGAGCAGCTTATTAAGTTCCTGATCTTCGTAATGTTTTTTATATTTCCTTCTTTTTTCACGCACAATCATATAAAGCTTAGAACTTTTTAAATAATGGGATTAATCGCTCGTAGGCATTTTCAAGATGTTCTGGTACAACCACTGACTCTGCAAGAACAGGCATGAAATTGGTATCACCACTCCATCTGGGAACAATATGAAAGTGGATATGATCTTTGACACCAGCCCCGGCAATTCTGCCTAAATTCATTCCAACATTGAAACCATCAGGCTTTATTGCTTTTTTAAGTATGCTGACGGATTCTTTGATTATGAGAAAGAGGTCAAGTGATTCTGCTCTGGTAAGGCCGTCTAACGTATCGGTATGCTTTCTTGGAGCAACAAGAAGATGACAATTGGTATAAGGATACCTGTTAAGCATAACAAGAGAAAGCTCCCCATGATAGAGAATAAGTTTCTTTTTGCTGTGTTTTGCAGATAGATTGTGACAGAATATACATCCTTTGGATTCTTCTCCCAGGATATATTCCATCCTCCAAGGTGCCCAGAGTTGTTTCATTGCAATCCTTTCAATGATCAGATTGTTATGATTTGCGAAGAAATCTGATTACCTATATTTAAGATACCAATGGTATTCTTGGTGGCAAATCGTTTGTCTGTTGGAGAACCCGGATTAAAAAAATGCACACCACTTTTTGTAAAAGATGCTGCATTATGAGTATGGCCATAAACCAGGATATCGATGTCATCAAACTCTTTTAAAATGCGGTTTTCAATCCCTGCAGGGGATCCCCATCCATGAATCAAACCAAGCTTATAACCTTCGATTTGTATAACCTGTTTTATTGGAGTACTCTGTTTTATTTCCCATGAATCCATATTTCCAGCAACCAGTTTCACTTCTTTATCTGAAAAAAAGTCAAGAACGCTTAGTTCAACCACATCACCTGCATGGAGAATTATATCTACATCCTTGAAATGCTTTAGGATACGCTCACCAAGATGATCTGAAATATTATCAAGATGAGTGTCAGAAATTACGCCAATCTTCATGTTGTTCACTTGATGTTAACAACCAGGGACGAGATACTGGATAATATATGCTGGATACTAGATACTGGATACGCTTTATATTTTCTACTTATCTACACTAATCAAGTTGTCTATTAATTCCTGGATCCCTGCTTTCGCAGGGATCCAGGCAAAGATGGAAACAATTGAAAAAACGTGTCTTTTCCGCCCCGTATCAAGTACGGGATAAACTCCAGCGGGAATCCAGTATTTTAATAATTTCGTCAGGGTGTTCAACTGTAAATTTCCGGATCATCAGATTGTATTTTATCAAGTATCTAGAAACCAGTATCCAGTATCGTTTTGATTACCACAAAACATCAAATTTTCGTAATGAATTGTTTGAAAAAAGGAAATTGTGGAGATTACAAATCAGACTGAAACGATTTCTAAATTACCCCAGACTCCAAACTTGTCATCAACTATTATAAGTGTTCCCATGATTCCTTTTATGTTTTGTGCGTATTCGAGCCCTTTGTCAATATCCTTTCTTCCTTTTACCAGGTTGCCTACAGCTGTAGCGGTTGCATCTGCCAGGGAAGCGGAGTGAGCGATTACCGTAACAGCATCAGATTTGCCAAAACTGAGAGAATGTCCGACGGTACCAGAAGAGGTACAAACTCCCAGGGGAGTTTGAAAGGATGTTATTTTTAAACCAAGCTTGTTACTTAAAGGAGAATTACCTGCATAAATACCTATGGTTAAATCTTTTGAAACATTGAGGAATATGTCACCTCCATTTTCTACTACTATTTGGCTTGTGTAGTTTAGTAAATCTTTGCCAACTTTTTCAGCAACAGCACCAGCTACAGATGCCATAGGTCCAACCTGTGCCATAATTGCCGCACGCATCATCTCTTTTATAATGGGTGGTGCGTATTCATCAAAAGGTAGTGGGATGAGGCTTTTAAGAAATTCAGGAGTCTTCCGGATGTATTCCTCCAGCTGATACCTGTATTGGAGTACGGCTTTTTCTGCCTCCTCTATTAGCGAGGTATCGGCAAAGATTAAAATGTCCGTCTCTTTTATAGCTAAAGCAAAAGGTATAAGATCTTTTGCAAATATCCTGTCACGATAAAAAGCATGTTGTTCTGGTTTCGCCATGATCATTTGGGTATTTGGAAAAGAAATAATTTGATAAAAGGGACCTTGTTAAGCGCTAATTGCTGCATTTCCAAAGAGGATTTTTATTTCATTTATTAATTTTGAGGAGGGGTTTACTTTGAAGCTATTTCCCAAAGATATAACAGTTTCTGATTTTTGAGGGATGACCAGATGAAGAAATGCCTGACAGTCTCCTGGATAGTTAAGAAGAATCCCCCTTAGTTGTTGCAATTGATTTTTATTTATCTCACT
This sequence comes from uncultured bacterium, assembly GCA_965363405.1. Taxonomy (GTDB): domain Bacteria; phylum Desulfobacterota; class WTBG01; order WTBG01; family WTBG01; genus WTBG01. The sequence goes on from CBDTTR010000002.1 coordinate 10,753, forward strand.
TAGATTAAGGGTGAGGTGAGTAACGGGGGGTAAAAGTTTGTTTGCATCTGATAACGGTATAATTTTGCTTGCTAGTATCTTTACAGTTTCTTTATCTCCATCTTTAACAACTTTACCCTTCACGAGAATGGGTTGATCACTTTTTAGTAAGTCAGAACAGGTTTTGTACAAATCGGAGAATACAACAACTTCAATAACTCCCTTGATGTCTTCGAGTGTGATAAAACACATACGGTCACCCTTGCGAGTATTGATTTCTTTTCTTTTGCTGACAATGCCTCCGATTCCGATTTCACTATCATTGTTTTGCTCTAAAATAGCTATGGTATCTGTATTGGTGTATTTGGATAGATAATCTTTAAATCTGTTTAGCGGATGTTTGCTTATGTAAAATCCGAGCGATTCTTTTTCGTAAGATAAAAGCTCTTCGTCAGACCATTCTGGCAGATCAGGAAAAGGTTCTTCACCCCCAGATGCTCCATCTGTCCCAAATAAATCAAACATATTGATTTGTTTGCTCATTTTGTCTTTCTGGAATCGTTGTGCGTGTTCCAGTGCATTATCTAGCACTGCTATCATTTGTGACCTTTGAGCGCCTGTAGAATCAAAAGCACCGCACTTGATTAAGCTTTCAATAACTCTTCTGTTTGCTTTTCTAAGATCTATTCGCTTGCAGAAATCGTAGAGCGAGGTAAATTTTACTGATTCGTTTCTGTTGCTTATAACTGATTCTATCGCAGCTCCCCCAACATTTTTTACCGCAGCTAACCCAAAACGTATTTTCCTTTTGGAAACGGTAAAATCTCGATTGCTCTCATTAATATCAGGAGGAAGAATATCAATTCCCATTTCGCGACACTCATTAATGTGCCTGAGCACTTTATCATTGTTGTCCATTTCGCAGGTAAGAAGTGCAGCCATAAATGCAAGAGGGTGGTGCGCTTTAAGGTAGGCTGTCTGAAATGCAATCAGGGCGTAAGCAGTGCTGTGAGATTTATTGAATCCATACTCGGCAAACTTAGCCATTTGGTTATAGATAGTTTCAGCTTTTTTAAGGTTAATTTTATTTTTCTTTGCTCCTTCGAGAAATTTCTCTTTTTGTTTTTCCATTACACCAGTTTTTTTCTTACTCATGGCGCTTCTTAAAAGATCAGCATCTCCCATTGAAAAATTGGCAAGCTTACTTGCAATCTGCATGACCTGTTCCTGATAAAGGATCACACCGTGTGTGTCTGAAAGGAGATCCTCTAATTGTGGAACTGCATATTTGATGGAAACCTCTTCTCGTTTTCTCTTGATGAAATCATCGACCATTCCACTTCCCAGAGGCCCGGGACGGTAGAGTGCAAGCAAAGCAATCAAGTCCTCAATACACTCTGGTTTGATCCTCACAAGAAGGTCCTTCATCCCTTGACTTTCTAATTGAAAAATCCCATCTGCTTCCCCAGTGGAAAGAAGCTTAAATGTCTTTTCATCATCTAATGGAAGGTCATTAATATTTAGTGGTTCCTCTTTGCTTTTATTGATTAGATTGAGGCAATTATTAATGACCGTAAGTGTCCTTAGACCAAGAAAATCAAATTTGATTAGCCCGATTTTACTTACAGCTTTCATCTCAAACTGGGTAACGACTTCATTGTTCTGACCCCGGTAAAGTGGAAGGTGCTCAACCAACGGCATGTCAGAAATTACAATACCAGCTGCATGAGTCGACGCATGCCTGGGAAGACCTTCTAATGATAAGGCAAGAGAAAAAAGTTCTTTAACCTGCTCATTATCTTCAATCATTTTTTCCAGTTGTGGTTCTTGTTTTAAGGCGTCAGAGAGTGTTATATTGAGGGTATTGGGTATTAGTTTTGCAATTTGATCAACCTCTTTATATGGCATATCAAGTACTCGCCCGACATCTCTAATTGCACCTTTGGCCTGCATTTTCCCAAAGGTAATAATCTGAGCAACATTTTCTTTGCCATATTTTGTGCTGACGTAATCAATCATTTCGTCTCTTCTTTCCATACAAAAATCAATGTCGATGTCAGGAAGACTGATTCGGTCAGGATTTAAGAACCTCTCAAAGAGAAGTCTATAGGTGATAGGATCGACCTCGGTTATTTTTAACGCATATGCTACCAGGCTGCCTGCAGCAGAACCTCTTCCCGGCCCAACTGGTATGCTACGCTGTTTTGCGTAATTAACAAAATCTGCAACAATAAGAAAGTAATTTGTAAAACCTGTAGATTGAATTATTTTAAGCTCTTTTTCCAGTCTCTTATCATAAATCACAGAAAGCTCTGAAAAATTATCTCTTTTTTTATAATGTTGTAAGCGTTCTTGCAGGCCTTCCTTTGCAAGATTCTCAAGATGATCATTTAAATTTATATTTTCTGGTGCCTGATATTTGGGAAATCGTATTTCGTCAAATTTAATTTTTAGATTGCACCTTTCTGCAATCTCCACAGTGTTTTTTATGGCTTCTGGTGCATAAGAAAAATTCTCAACCATTTCCTGGGGAGATTTAAAATAGAATTCATCTGTGGAGAATTTCATACGATCTGGACTGCTCAGTTTCTTTCCAGTTTGGAGACAAAGAAGTATTTCATGGGCCCTTGCATCCTCCTTATTTAAATAATGACAATCATTGGTAGCAACCAGAGGGATAGAGAGATCCCTGCCCATTTCTATTAAAGCCTTATTGACTGCACGCTGTTCAGGGATCTTATTCTCTTGAAGTTCGAGGTAGAAGCGACGATCGTCAAAAATGGAACCATACTCTTCTGCTGCTTGTAAAGCTTTCTCTTTAGAATTATTGGTGATGTGTGTTGCTATTTCACCGTGCAGGCAGGAACTGAGAGCGATAAGGCCTTCATTATGGGTTTTTAGTAGTTCCTTATCAATGCGAGGACGATAGTAAAATCCCTCAAGATACCCTTTGCTTACCAGGAACATCAGGTTTTTGTAACCGACGTGGTCTTTTGCCAGAAGGACAAGATGATGGGATGTATCTTTTATACCTCTGGCGTCCTTTTCCCATCTGCTTCCGGGTGCTACATATACTTCGCAGCCGATGATTGGCTTGATTCCAGCTTTGTAAGCTTCCTGGTAAAATTCAATTGTGCCAAACATGTTACCGTGGTCTGTTATGGCTAATGCAGGCATCTTATACTGATGAGCTTTTTTAAAAAGATCATTCAGTCTGATAGCTCCATCTAAAAGGCTATATTGAGTGTGAAGGTGAAGGTGAACAAACTCAGAGTGTTTCATGCCTTTCTACTCCCACTCAATCGTGCTGGGTGGTTTGGATGAAATGTCATATACAACGCGATTTATGCCCTTAACCTCGTTTATGATGCGGTTTGATATAATGGAGAGAAGGTCATGGGGGAGCTTTACCCAGTCAGCCGTCATACCATCAAGACTGTTTACTGCGCGAAGGGCTATAACGTTTTCATAGGTTCGTTCATCTCCCATCACACCAACAGTTTTAACCGGTAAGAGAACGGCAAAAGACTGCCACACTTTATTGTAAAAAGAGGCCTTTTTTATTTCTTCAATGACTATGGCATCTGCTTCTCTCAACAAAGATAGAGATTCAGTGGTGACAGGACCTATTATGCGGACAGCCAATCCAGGACCAGGAAAGGGTTGGCGACTTATTATCTCTTCTGGAATACCCAACTCTCTTCCCACGGCTCTTACTTCATCCTTGAAGAGTTCCCTCAGTGGCTCAATTAATTTAAGTTTCATCCTCTCGGGCAAACCACCAACATTATGGTGGCTCTTTATAGTGGCAGATGGTCCTTTGATGGAGATACTTTCAATCACATCGGGATAGAGAGTACCCTGGGATAAAAATTTAACATCACCCAATTTCTCTGCTTCTTTTTCAAATAGGTGAATAAATTCCTCACCAATAATCTTTCGTTTCTTTTCCGGATCAGTGATATTGGATAGTTTTGTGATGAAGCTATCGGCACCATCTACATGCATGATATCTATCTGTAAATGTTTGCGAAAAATATCTACAACTTTTTCTGGCTCATTTTTCCGCAATAATCCGTTATCAATGAATATACAACTTAGTTGTTTGCCAATTGCTTTATGAAGAAGAACTGCTACAACAGTTGAATCAACACCGCCGCTTACACCACAGATGACTCTTTCATTGCCTGCGCATAATCGTATTTTTTCTATGGAGGTATCAATGAATGATTTCATGTTCCAAAGAGGTTTGCAGCCACAGATTTTGTAGAGGAAATTTTCTAAAATATGTTTTCCCTGGGGAGTATGGACGACTTCAGGATGGAATTGTACACCAAAAATTGGATAGTTAGTTGTTCGGATAGCAGCAACTGGTGAATTTCGGCTGTGAGCAATTGTTGTGAAGTTAGGAGGTAAAACATTAACCCTGTCTCCATGACTCATCCATACTTGAATAGTCGCTTGATTATTATTCAAGCCTTGAAATAAATCAGAGGAATCATCAATAAGTAATTGTGCCTTCCCGAATTCCCTGTCTTTTGACTTTTCTACTTCTCCTCCCGAAAGTTTAACAAGAAGTTGCATCCCATAACAAATACCCAATATAGGCAAACCGGTTTCGAGCAATTCATGATCAATAGAAGGTGCTTCTTCATCATGAACGCTTGCTGGAGAACCTGAAAGGATGATGCCTTTAGGATTGAACTTTTTAATATAGTCTAAGGAAGTGTTGAAGGGGTGAATTTCAGAATATACCATGCACTCTCGTACTCTTCGAGCAATGAGCTGAGTATACTGAGAACCAAAGTCAAGAATCAGAATTTTTTCTTGATGAATAATATCCTTAGTCATTTGATGTCTTTATTCTAACCTGTAATTGGGAGCCTCTTTTGTAATAATAACATTGTGGACATGACTTTCTATTAAACCAGAGGCGGTAATTTTGATAAACTTGGTGTTCTTACGTAACTCATCGATGTTTTTACAGCCCACATAGCCCATGCCTGCTCTTAACCCGCCAAGCAACTGATAAATACTTGGAGAAAGTCCTCCACGGTAAGGAACTCGTCCTTCAATGCCCTCAGGAACCAGCTTTTTAGCGTTTTCAACTTCAGATTGAAAATACCTGTCTTTGCTTCCCTTCCTCATGGCTTCTATAGATCCCATCCCTCGATAAACCTTATAGCTTCTTCCCTGGAAGAGAACGGTCTCCCCAGGGCTTTCTTCGGTCCCAGCGAAGAGACTGCCAATCATCACTGTATGGGAACCAGCAGCAATGGCTTTGGTGATATCACCAGAAAATTTTATCCCACCATCAGCAATAAGGGGAATGCCGTGTTTCTGAGACACTTTAGCGCAATTTCTAATGGCTGTAATTTGAGGAATGCCAACGCCGGCTATAACTCTGGTGGTGCATATAGAGCCTGGTCCAATGCCTACTTTTATAGCATGAACCCCTGCTTTAATAAGCGCTTCTGCAGCTTCAGCAGTGGCGATATTGCCGGCTATCAATTCGCAGCGGGAAAAGTGTTTTTTATACTCTTTAATTGTTTCAAGAACTTCCTTGGAATGGCCATGCGCTGTATCAACAACAACTACGTCAGCTCCCGCAGTAATGAGTGCTTCTGCTCGCTCAAACCTGTTTGCACTTATACCTATTGCTGCACCAACCCTCAGTCTTCCTAAATTGTCCTTGCAGGAGTTAGGGTACTTCTCCATTTTCTCAATATCTTTGACGGTAATCAGCCCTTTAAGGTTATTGTTTTCATCTACAACCAAAAGTTTCTCGATTCTGTTCTTATGGAGAAGTTTTTTGGCTTCATTGAGTGACGTGCCAACAGGTGCAGTGATTAAATTATCCTTGGTCATAACTTCTGAAATACGCTGGTTGAGATTTGTTTCAAATCTCAGGTCGCGATTTGTCAAGATACCGGCAAGTGTTCCATTCTTAACTACTGGAACTCCGGAGATGTGGTAGCGTGCCATGATTTCTAATGCATCGTATAGTTTCTGGTCTGGATGTATAGTGATCGGATCCACAATCATCCCGCTTTCCGATTTCTTTACTTTGTCCACCTCCAGAGCTTGAGATTTTATGGAAAGATTCTTATGAATGATTCCAATACCTCCTTCTCGAGCCATAGTTATTGCTGTCAGTGATTCTGTAACTGTATCCATGGCAGCACTAACCAGAGGGATATTCAATCTGATGGATGGAGTTAGCTGGGTGGATATATCGATATCTTTAGGAAGAATATCAGCGTATGAAGGGACCAGCAGCACATCATCAAATGTTAATCCTGAAGTGAGTTCATCTCCTGGCATTGGAATACTCCTTAAAATAGTATTTAGACTGTTCTATATTCATCTATATAATGACCCTTTAGAAATTTAATGCAGGTTTTAAGACAACTTTTAAGTGTAGGATAACTCAGTCTGGTTATTTATGGGCCAGTAAAATTATGGAAAAGTCATTGTCAGCTGATGAAGAAAATAACTATCTTAATTTATTTTTTATGTCAAGGTAAAAGCAGAACCACGAAGAGTAAAAAGAAAGTTAAAAAATCCTGTAACAAAAAAAATCAGTTCAATCTTTTGATAATTTGCCTGCCTTTGAAATTTCTACACCCTCGTTTAATGTAAGGTTTGTGCGTCCAAAAGTATGCCTTCAAGTAGTCCTGCGTCAGATACGATAAGTTGATTAAATTTAAAATGGTCCATTATCTCAATTACTATTGCTGCTCCTGGTACAATCACGGCTTCTCTGCCTTTCTCCAAACCAGGAATTGTTCTACGTTCAGCAATTGATAAGATGCATAACTGTCGATAGATGTTTTCAACCGCTTCGCTTGTCAAAATATAGTTATTGATTTTTTGAGGATCGTATTCTTCCATCTTTTGATCAATTGCTGCTAAAGTGGTTACGGTTCCAGCAGTGCCAATTAAAAAGGATTGAGCAGGAAATGTAGTTGAAAATTTATATCTGTTTATATAATTAGTAATATCATTAACTTGCAAACTATTATTAATGTATTTTCGTAGATAAGTAAGCTCTCTTAAAGCAGGTGGATCTGAGGTAATCAGGTTCTCTAAAAGGTGAAGGACGCCTAAACTGATGCTTGTTGTTTTGATGGGGGAAATGCCTTCTGTAAGGATGAACTCGGTGCTTCCACCACCGATATCAAATACCAGATTTCTTGACTGTGTTCTATCCACTACGGAAAATACACCTTTCAGTGTTAACTCTGCTTCCTCAGAACCCGTTAGTATTCTAGCCTGTATGCCTGTTCTTTTGTAGATTTGATTGATGAAGTCTTGTCCATTTTTTGCTTCTCTGGCAGCGCTGGTGGTGACTGCAAATACTTTTTCTACTTTGTAGTAATCAATAATTGTAGAGAAATCCTCCAAAACTTTCAAGCTTCGCTTTGTAGCTTGGGGTTGGATAGATGCATTTTTTTTGAGTCCTTCACCCAATCGTGTAATTTCACTTTTAACCAGAATGGGTGATATCGCATTGCTGTCGGTAATTTCTGCAATTAAAAGACGAAAAGTGTTTGTCCCGAGATCTAAAGAAGCAAAAAGTGACATTGGGAGGAGTCAGACTCGCAGGTTTTCAAATAAAAACAGAGTGGTTTTACTCGCTGATAGCACATTCAGTTTCATCACCTTTGATTTTTGAAAGGGCATGGGGAAGTGCAGGAAGTATGGCCAGGAGGTTTTCCCTAACTGCTTTAGGGCTTCCGGGTAAATTAATTATAAGTGACTGGTGGCGCATTCCAACTACCGCTCTGCTGATCATGGCGTGGGGTGTTTTCTTTAGTCCTTCCAGTCTCATTACCTCAGCCATTCCGGGTATTTCTTTTTCAATAACCTCAAGTGTTGCTTCCGGGGTGACATCTCTGGGACTGACTCCTGTACCTCCAGTAGTGATGATAAGATCTAATCCTATGTTATCTGCAAATTCCTTAATTTTATTGGCTATGATTTCCTTGCTGTCAGGAACTATCTCATAAATTTTCACTTCAGCTGGCAATGAGGTAACAATTTCTTTAATTGCAGGGCCGCTTTTATCTTCTCTCTCTCTACGTGCTCCTTTGTCACTTACGGTGATAATTCCAACAGAAAACAAGGCAGTTTTCTCCATTTATTCTTCTTTACCTGATTCAGCTTTATGTTGAGCTATAATCTGCTCTGACTGTTGACTTGGAAGTTCATCATAATGGGAAAATTCCATAGTAAAAGCACCCCTTCCTCCGGTGATAGAAGTCAAATCAGAAGCATATTTCAATACTTCAGCCATAGGAACCTGGGCATTGATCACCTGGTGGTTTATTTTGGGTTCCATGCCGAGAACCCTTCCTCTTCTTCCATTAAGGTCTCCAATGACGTCTCCCATGCAATCATCGGGTACTGTTATCTCAAGATTTACAATGGGTTCTAATAAGACAGGTTTTGCATCTTGCATTACTTTCTTGAAGCCCATAGATGCAGCTATTTTGAAAGCAATATCTGATGAGTCAACATCATGGAACGATCCATCATAGAGAGTTACTTTAATATCGGTTACAGGGTATTTTGCTAAACTACCTTCCTTCATTGATTCCTTTACCCCCTTTTCTACAGAGGGGATATATTGGCGAGGAATGACACCTCCCACGATCTTGCTAACAAACTCAAAACCTTTCCCTCTGGGGAGCGGTGCAATTTCCAACCAGGTGTCACCGAATTGTCCTCTTCCTCCTGACTGCTTTTTTAATTTTCCCTGGCCTTTTGCAGTTCCCCGCACGGTCTCTTTATAAGCAACTTTTGGTGTTTTAACATCCACGTTTACACCGTATTTCCTCTGCATTTTTTCTATAGCTACATCCAGATGTGTTTGACCCATTCCCACAAGAATAAATTCCTTGGTTTGTTTATCCCGGCGTGTTTTTAGTGTAAAATCTTCTTCCATCAACTTGGAAAGGGATGAAATGAGTTTATCTTCATCACCCTTGCTTTTTGGTTCGAGAGCCAGTTGCATGACTGGTTCGGGCAGTTCAATTTTATTTAAGGTAAAAGGGTGCTTGTCATCACAAAAAGTATCCCCAGTAGTGGTCTCCTTTAATTTTGCTACTGCAGCTATATCACCGGCAATAGCTGGATTTATAGGTTTTTGACTTTTCCCTTCGATTTTCAGGATTTGACCAATCCTCTCCTTTGTGCTTTTTGTAGAATTGTAAATAGTGGTATCAGAATTTAGGACGCCTGATATAACGCGAAATATGGTGAGTTTCCCTGCATATGGGTCAGCTATAGTTTTAAATACAAAGACAGAAAGGGGATCATCCTTTCCTGCACTTCTTTCCTCTTCATTCTTGGTTGATGGGTTAATTCCTTTAAATACTTTCTCAATTGGTGAAGGAAAACAATTGGTAATAAGGTCTAAAACTGGCTGTACGCCAATATTTTTTGATGCTGAACCGCATAGAACAGGGAATAAGTTGCAGGACACTATACCCTGTTTTAGGCCATTAAAAATCTCGTCTGTGGACAACTCCGTTCCTTCCAGGTACTTTTCCAGTAATTCATCACTGGATTCTGCAATATCTTCAATCATTTTGCTTCTGAATTCTTCTGCCTGGGATTGCATATCTTCAGGTATATTTTCTTCAACGAATTTTCCGCTGGTATCGTTGCTGAATACCAGAGCCTTCATGGTGATAAGGTTAATGATGCCCCGAAAAGAAGATTCTTCACCTAATGGGAGCTGTGTAACCAGAGGTTTTATGCCTAAAATTTCTTCGATACCTGTCAATGCCTGCTTAAAGCTAGCTCTTTCCATATCAATCTTATTAATGAAAATCATCCTGGGGAGGGAAAAAGTATCTGCATATTTCCAGACTTTTTCTGTCTGTACTTGGACACCGGATACTGCATCGATTAGAACTATTGTGGTATCAACTACTTGCAAACAACTCTGAACGTCAGCCAAAAAATTTGAATCACCCGGAGTGTCAATAAGATTGATTTCACACTTTTCCCATTTCAAATGATGCAGGGAAGAAGTGAGTGTTTTATTCCTTTTAAGTTCCTCTGGTTCAAAATCAAGAAGAGAGGTGCCGTCATCAACCCTTCCCAGTCTAGTATTTACCTTTGCATCAAAGAGAAAGGCATCGGCAAGTGAAGTTTTCCCAGCACCCCCATGAGAAATGAGAGCAATGTTGCGTAAATCTTTTGTTTCCATAAGAATCCCTCTTTCTTTTTAGGTTTGTTTATTTAGTTGAATGGCTACTATTTGGATTGTTGTTATTTATTATGCACTATTGTCATTCCTGCCCCGTATTAAGTGTGGGGTAAACTCCAGCAGGAATCCAGAAGTTAGCTTAACATTTTCTTTGCATGTTTCTCAGCGTTCTCTGCGGTTAATATTAAACTGAATTGATATATTTTTCCGCAGCAAAAGCTGCCGTAGAACCATCTCCCACGGCAGTTGCAATTTGCCTTAATAATTTGTTCCTTACATCACCAGCGGCAAAAACACCTGGTATGGAGGTTTGCATGTTATCATCGGTTTGAATAAATCCCTGTTCAGTTAATGATAAAACATTTTTCAACCATTTTGTGTTGGGCTTAAGACCGACATAAACAAAAACACCATCAACTTTAAGGGATAACATATTATGATTTTTGACATTTTTCAAGAGGAGTGACTCTACAGCCTCTTCTCCCTGAATCTTGTCTGGCACCGTATTCCATACGAACTCTATGTTTTTACTGGCAAATGCCCTTTCTTGCAGAATTTTAATAGCTCTTAATTGATCGCGACGATGGATAATGTGCACTTTCTTTACTAATCGACTTAGGAAAAGAGCTTCTTCTAAGGCAGCATCTCCACCCCCGATTACTGCGACTTCCTTATCCCTAAAGAAAGCCCCGTCACAGGTAGCACAGTACGATACACCTCGCCCGAGTAGTTTATCTTCTCCTTCTACACCCAATTTATTGGGTTCGCTTCCTGTGGCAATAATGAGAGCTTTACAGAGTAATTCTCTATCATTTGTCTTTAGCAATTTGGTGTGTTTATCAACTGAAGAAATATATTGAGCTGTTCCAGTTTCTACCTGAAGACCAAATCCCCTGGATTGTTTTTCCATGTTTTGTATTAACTGGAAACCTGAAATACTATCCTCAAAACCAGGATAATTTTCTATGCGTTCACTTTTGGTTACTTGTCCTCCCAATGCAATCTTTTCGAGTAGTAAAGTGCTCAGTCTTGCTCGTGAGGCATACAAACCGGCAGTTAGCCCGGCAGGTCCTCCCCCAACTATAATGATGTCATAAATGTGGTTGTTCATCTCTTTTGGATTTTATGTTGAATAAGCTTTTATATTTTGATATGTTTCGTGCATACTATATAGATTATAATTTGTCTAGGTATCACATTAAGTAATACGGTATTCTAAAAATTCAACAAGTAAAAGTCAATCAAAATATTTAAAATGCGAACGGAGAAAAAGAAAACACATTTCATCTGCCAACTGTGTGGTTATCATTCATCTAAATGGATGGGGAAGTGCCCGAATTGTAATGAGTGGAATACTCTTGTGGAAGAAGAGATTCTATCAAATGCAGCTTCCAGGAATACCCTCACAGGTATTGGGGGTGAAGGAGATGTCCCTCAATCTATAAGCGAAATTGAAACAGATGAGGATTCTCGGATTAAGACAGGAATTGGTGAATTCGATCGTGTGTTGGGTGGCGGGATTGTTTTTGGCTCAGTTGTCCTCATTGGTGGAGACCCTGGCATTGGGAAATCAACGCTTCTTTTACAAGCATTAAATAAAATAGCATCCTCTGATTATAAGGTGCTATATATCTCCGGTGAGGAATCGATTCGGCAAACAAAAATGCGTGCTGAAAGGTTATCTGTGCTTTCAGCACAGTTGTTTGTGCTGGCTGAAAATTCATTAGAAAAGATTATAAAAGAGGTTCACGCGCTAAAACCAAAGGTAGTTGTTATTGATTCTATTCAAACTATGTACACTCTTGAACTTCAGTCAGCACCCGGTAGCATTGGACAGGTGAGGGAGTCTGCAGCCAGACTAATTATGCTTTCTAAGAGTAATGAGATTTCCACCTTCATCATAGGCCATGTAACTAAAGAAGGAGCGATAGCTGGACCAAGGGTACTTGAACACATGGTAGATACCGTTCTCTATTTTGAGGGTGATCGTGGACATCCATACAGGATTCTCAGGACAGTCAAGAATAGATTTGGCTCTTCCAATGAGATTGGGGTCTTTGAGATGAAAGATTTTGGCCTCTCTGAAGTGTTCAATCCCTCTGAGATATTTTTGAATCAGAGATCGATAGATGTTTCTGGTTCGGTAGTGGTTCCCTGTATGGAGGGATCAAGGCCTATACTGGTGGAGATACAGGCTCTGGTAAGTCCTACAAATCTTGGTGTTCCCAGAAGGACTTCTATTGGCGTTGATCACCATCGTGTTTCTCTGCTGGCTGCTGTGCTTGAAAGACAGCTTGATACCCATTTGTATAACAAAGATATTTTTCTCAATGTTGCAGGAGGTATAAGAGTTGATGAACCTGCTGTTGATCTGGGTATTGTAGTTGCTATTGCCTCAAGTGTTTTAAATCAGCCAGTTGATACTAAAACGGTTTTTATTGGTGAAGTGGGATTAACTGGTGAGGTGAGAGGAGTGTCACAGATTGAGGTGAGATTAAAAGAAGCATCCAAGCTCGGCTTTAAAAGCTGTGTCCTGCCTGAAGTTAACAGGGAGAGAATAAATACTGATCTACCCATAGAGTTATCTGGAGTCTCCTCCGTTAAGGAAGTTCTAAAGTTTTTGTGAACAAAGGGGTCAAATCTTTAATCTTGACAAATGATAGTTTCCCTATGATGTTTGACATTGAATTGTCAAGATTAAAGATTTGACCCCTTACTAGGAAGGTTATTATGATGACACCTATTAGAAAAGAAGGTATATTTTACATAGTTGCTATATTAGTTGCTGCTACTATACTTTCTGCCTCTTCAATTATATATCCATTTTTAACGCTAAGGATTTTTGTCCTGGTAAGCTGGGTATTATTTATACTGGTGATTAATTTTTTCCGTGACCCGGAAAGGAAAACGCCTGTTGATGCTGCTAACATCATTTCACCAGCAGATGGGAAAATCATTGACATTCGGAAAGTTACTGAAGAGAACTTTCTTCACAGGGAAGTGACTCGTGTAAGTATTTTTATGTCAGTTTTTGATGTTCACGTCAATCGTTCACCAGTTAAAGGCGTAATCGATTATGTGCATTATAATAAAGGATTATACTTACCAGCTTATAGAGAAAAGGCGTCGTTAGACAATGAGCAAATGACTATCGGCTTTACGAGAAGTCCCAAAGAGAATGGTCAAGAGGAGTTGAAGGTTATGATTAAGCTCATCGCTGGCCTTATAGCCAGGCGGATTTTAGTTTGGAAAGGTTTGCACGATGAGGTTCAACAGGGCGAAAGGATAGGGATGATTAAATTTGGCAGCAGGGTAGAAGTCTATCTCCCACAAGAAGTTGAGCTCTGCGTAAAAGAAGGGAATAGGGTTAAAGCAGGGGAGACGATTATCGGTAAGATTTAGAAAAATGCCTTTTGTATTAGTTAGCTCAAAAACCTGTTTTTTCAATATCCTCTATATCTGAGGAAAGAGTGGTTCCAGCTTTTCCCTCATGAAGATTATTATAGAATCGCTGTGTGGGATAGGCAAAATCTATGTTTTTACATTTAGCAAATTCATGTAAAATATCTTCCCATATGGCATGTTCGCTGCCACGACGGCGACGAGGCTCGCAAAGATAACGTATTGTTAAGAGAACCCCACAGTCTTTTACACTTGTATAGACGATAGGTGTAAGCGTGCTATAAAATATCATAAATTTTTTGCTTGCCTCTTTTATTCTTTGCTCAGCGGTTTTGCTCAAATGTTCTGCATGTTTGCTTCCGATTTGCTGTAGTATCCCTTTTGCTTTTTCCCAGTTGCTTTCAAAAGTTACGAGTACAGGAATCTCATCCCAGATGTATTGAAATCCTTTACTATAATTTGCCAGTGTCTCAATGAAAACCTTGCCATTAGGAATATGAAGGATTCTGCCTGTACTTTGATCTGCATCTACCCAATTACCTATTTCCATAAGAGTGAACTGAAATACGCGTATATCGATAACATCTCCAGCATTGTCTCCAATTTTTATTCGATCTCCAAGGGTAAACGGTCTGCGCGCGACAATAAAAACCCAGGCAGCGACATTTGTTATAGGATCCTTTAGTGCAATGGCTATACCAGCTGAAACTAATCCTAAGAAGGTTGCCATTGATTGAAATCCTGTGTACCATACAAGACCCAGCAAAATTATACTAAAAGTAACTGCTGTGTAGGTTAAGGTTTCTCGCCATACATAACGGGTTCTAACATCTTCGGTTTTTCGCCACACTATTCTTAATACCAAAGTGCGTATAAGCCAAAGAACAAGAATAATGACTACTGAGGTTAATAGTTTTATTTGCAGATCAGGGATTAAACCCACTGTTTTTTGAATAAATCCAAATAAGTACGCCATTGTTTAACGATACCTTTTAGAGGGATGAAACAATAAGTTAAAGAAGCGCAGTACTAAAATACCTTTCCACCCTGTCGGGTAATATGGTTACGACTTTGTTTCGTCCATTGTCCATATGAAGAGCGGCAAAAACGTTTGCTCCAGAAGAGGTTCCCACTAACAGTCCTTCTTCTTTGGAAAGTTTGCGTGTGGTTTCAATAGCTTCCTCGTCGGAAACAGTAAATACCATATCTACAAGTTTCAAATCCAGGACATCAGGGATGAAACCATCACCGATTCCCTGAATCTGGTGAAGTCCTGGTTCTCTTCCCAATAAGGCAGCACTGTTTTTTGGTTCAACGGCTACAATCTTGATACCAGGCCTCTTCTCTTTTAGGAACTTTCCTATTCCCTGGAGTGTTCCGCCGCTTCCTACTCCTGCTACAAAGATATCAATTTCTCCATTTGTGTCATCCCAGATTTCGGGAGCAGTTTGCATATAATGAATTTCAGGGTTGTGAGGGTTTGCAAATTGATTTGCCACAAAATATTTTTCAGGTTCTAATTGTGTAATTTCCTGCATTTTCTTTAAACTTCCCGAAAGGCTCTCTTCGGCAGGTGTGTAAATTATTTCTCCACCGAAGGCCTGAATGATTTTCCTTCTTTCTACACTCATATTCTCAGGCATCAAACAGATTACCTGGTAGCCTTTTTGTACTCCCACCAGACTCAATCCGATTCCTGTATTACCAGAAGTGGCTTCTATAATAGTCATACCGGCTTTAAGCTCACCTTCTTTTTCTGCTGATTCAATGATTTGTTTGGCGACCCGATCTTTAAGGCTTCCCCCGGGATTCAGAAACTCCGCTTTGCCAAACACATTTCCGGAAGACATTTTTTTTAATCGAATCAGAGGGGTATTCCCCACTGCGTCAAGAACAGAATCTAAAAGCATAAGAATCTCCTTTTATCCTATTGATTAATAATTCATTAAAGATATAGCTTGCATATTTAAATGATGATATCCAAAATATCAGAATTATTCAATCAAAATTTGAATCGACATTTTTTCTTGATAAGATTACTTTTTTTTTGGATAAATTTCTGGTCTTGCTTTCAATAGGAGAAATTGAATATATAAGTTGGTGTATTATATTTACTGTTATGTTATTTTTCATTTGACACATTTCTGTCTTCACACTATACTCACTCAATCAAAAAAGCGTATATAAAACAATCTATTTATTTGCTTAATAATTTGAATTGATAGATATTTCGTACGATAAAATTGTAAATGAGCTAAAGGAGTTGAGATGGGATCAAACAAAAAACAGACGAGGCTTCTACAGAAAGCGAAATTTGAGAAGTTATTAGCAGAGAGAAAAGCTTTACTATTGGAAAAGGGTGTTAATAAAAGCAAGCTAAAAAAAGACAAAGCAGTAAAACACTTGCAGGCGGAGCTGAATAGAGCTGTAAGTGCTATTGCCTCTATTGATGCAAGAGAAAAGGTGATAGAGAAAGCAAAGATTAATAAACAGAAGAATGCTGAAGAAAAGGCGGCTAAACCAAAATCGAAAAAGAAAAAAGCTGAAGCGGAACCAGCAGAAAAAGACAAAGGTAAAGAAAAGAAAAAGAAGAAGAAAGAAAAATAGGAAGGGCAACCTCAAATTATACTGAACATGTTTTTATGCCTTCATTCCTTAACATCGCTGCAAAAACGCCAGGCCCCTTTATTCTTTTAAAGTTTGAGCTGGTAAAATTAACACCACAAGATGGACTGTTTTCTTTTAATATAGCTTTTTGTACTCTCAATAGCTTTGCAATCTTTAATGCTTCTTGAGCTCCTTTCAAAAATTCTCTTGTAACATCTCTTCCATTAATATCGATGACTTTTGATATAGATCCAATAACGTCAAACCCTGTGCCATTTTGGATGGAAGCAGATGAACGCGGTGTAG
Source organism: uncultured bacterium (assembly GCA_965363405.1). Taxonomy (GTDB): domain Bacteria; phylum Desulfobacterota; class WTBG01; order WTBG01; family WTBG01; genus WTBG01. The sequence continues at coordinate 27,269 of CBDTTR010000002.1, forward strand.
AAAGTCCACCCAGTTGCTCGGGGCAGACAGGGATGAAACCCTCCTCCTTGATTTCCTTAATGATAGCATCATTAATAGTATTGGAACCGTCATAACGGCAGTTGATGCCAACAAGGCATGCACTTACTATGATCATATGACCACATGCTCCTTCAGATAAATATGACCGCCTCCTCTTCTTCCTTCCGTTTCACTATCTCACCAATAACGTAGGATTTAAGTTGCATACCCTGCAATCGAGAGATGATATCTTTGGCTTCTTCCTGTGGAACGATAAGTACCATTCCAATACCATTGTTAAATGTTCTTAACATCTCGGCTTCACTAATATTCCCTTTTTCTTGGATGAGAGTAAATATCGGAAGAATCTCCCAGCTACCTTTGTGGATAGCTGCCTGGCAATTGGAAGGTAAAATCCTGGGAATGTTTTCAGTCAAACCACCACCGGTTATGTGGGAAATGCCATGGACATGAAACTCTGAAATAATCTTGAGCACTGGCTTTACATAAATTTTTGTTGGTTCTAAAAGTTCTTCTCCAAGATTCCTGCCAAGCTCTTCTAGCTTTGTATTAAAGTCAAGATTTAGCTGCTCAAACACTATTTTTCTTGCCAATGAGTAACCATTACTGTGCAAGCCGCTTGAGGATAAACCCACTAATTTGTCGCCCTTTTTTATTTTTAATCCGTCTATAATCTTGTCCTGATCAACCACCCCCACTGCAAAACCAGCGAGATCGTACTCTCCTTCTTTGTAAAAGGAGGGCATCTCTGCAATTTCACCTCCTATGAGAGCACAACCAGCCTCTTTGCAACCTTCATTTATTCCAGAAATGACAGATTCCAATGTTTTTGGGTCAACTGCGCTGGTTGATACATAATCCAGAAAAAAAAGTGGCTCTGCTCCCTGTGCCAGTATGTCGTTAACACTCATCGCCACAAGGTCAATACCAATGGTGTCGTGGATATTTGTCATAAAAGCGATTTTTAATTTTGTTCCGACACCATCAGTAGAAGCTGTTAGTACAGGTTTTTTATATTTTTGAGTGTCCAGTGAGAAGAGACCGGAAAACCCACCGATATCTGTTAAAACCTCAGATCGAAAAGAAGTTTTTGCAATAGATTTGATGCGTTCTACCAGCCTGTTTGTAGCATCGATGTCAACGCCAGCATCTTTATATGTTAATGATTTTTTCACTTTTTACCCCTTGTGCTAATTTTTGGGACGCAGATAAACGCAGATTTACAAGATTTTAAATGTATCGTTGTGAAATGAAGAGCAGGCAAAGAGCGACGGGTGACAGGTTCTTTTATTATCACTCAACACTTTTTTAAATAATTTATGAAAATGTTTTTCTGCGGCTATCTGCGAAAATCTGCGTCCTGACGAATTGTTTTTGATGATATGCAAAACCATAACTCTTGTCAAACCTTTTCACTTGCACCATAGAGTATAATTTGCTTAAATGAAAAAACTTTTAACGTATTATCAATTCAGACCTTTTTAACATTATGGTTCTTCTCGTGAATCGATTAGCTGAAATTATCAACGCAATTAAAAACCCATTGGTTTTTGCATCGAAAAATCAGTTTGCCAATCTTGATACTATTAAAGGGCTGGAATGCCACGTAGATAAATTGGCAAAGGAAGCACTCACCTTTGCAATTGAAAAGCCGGATAGAATCATATTTGAAAATATTATCACCATGTTCGAACAATTTGATTCTTTAGATAGTAAACTTAAAAAGAGAAGAATTGTTGAATGCCTGGATAGGCTCTCTCATATACAGGGAACAAACAGAGAACCTCAAGGTGTTTTTTACGGCAGTGTTTCCTTAGATGAGTCGAAAAAGCTTTCTGCTTCTATGCAATTCATAAAGGGAGTAGGCCCCAGGCTGTCAGAGATACTTGGCAAAAAGGGTATAAATTCAGTGGGTGATGCTCTCTACTTCCTTCCCAGAAAATATGAAGACAGAAGAGGAATGAAAAAGATATCTGAAGCCGTTTCAAATGAGATTGAGACAATCAAAGGGAAAATACTAATGTTAGATGCCGTTCCCTATAGGGGTGGGAGGAAAAGAGTTTTTGAGATGGCAGTAGGTGATGGAAGTGGTACCATCATTGCGAAATGGTTTCAGTTTAATGAAAGATATATGAAGAAAAGGTTTAAAGAGGGACAAAACATTATCCTGTCAGGCGAAATAAAGCGTTACCAATTACAAAAAGAGATACATCATCCAGATATTGAGATTATTGAACCCGGAGAAGAGGGAAGCTGGGAGTTTAAGCAAATTATTCCTGTTTACTCTGAAACAGAAGGACTCTACCAAAAGACAATGAGGCGTATTATGAGGAGGGTAATAGATGAATACTCAAATGTTGTGATTGATGGAATCCCTGATTATATACGAAAAAGACAAAACTTGATGAGCCTGGCGGAGTCTATTAGAAAAGTTCATTTCCCTGATCTGGATGATAATTTCAATGCCTTAAATGAGGGCAGATCATCCGCACATCGCAGTCTTATTTTTGATGAATTCTTTTTCCTGGAACTGGGGCTTGCCTTGCGTAAAAGAGGCGTAATATTGGAAAAAGGTATTGCTTTCAATGTTACGAATAAATACACAAATAAGTTAAAGTCTATTCTACCGTTTAATTTAACTCTCGCACAGAAGAGAGTAGTTGCTGAAATTATTGATGACTTAAAAAAACCACACCCGATGAACCGACTTCTTCAGGGCGATGTCGGAAGTGGCAAGACGATTGTTGCCTTTATTGCATCTCTTATTGTTATTGAAAATGGATATCAAGCTGCTTTTATGGCACCCACAGAGATTTTGGCTGAGCAGCATTACTCAACTATTTTACCGTTAGCAGAAAAACTGGGGTTAAAGGTTGTTTTATTAACAAGCAGCATCAAGGGATCTAAAAGAACTGACACTTACCAGAAAATAGGGGAGGGGAAGGTAGATATTATTATAGGAACCCATGCAATTATTCAAGAGTCCGTTCAATTTTATAAACTTGGCATCGCTATAGTAGATGAGCAGCATAGATTTGGTGTAATGCAGAGGGCTATGCTAAAGAAAAAAGCGGTGAACCCTGATGTGCTGGTAATGACGGCTACTCCTATTCCCAGAACGCTGGGTCTTACAGTCTATGGAGATCTTGATAGTTCCATCATTGATGAGCTACCACCTGGGAGGTTACCTGTAAAAACCAAGCTTTATCATGAAAGAGACAGAGAGAAAGTCTATCAAAAGATCAGGCAGGAAGTAGAAAACAAAAAGCAGGTCTTTGTTGTTTATCCTTTAATTGAAGAATCTGAAAAACTTGACTTGATGAATGCAACTCAGATGGCAGAGCATTTACAAAAAGACGTTTTCCATGACTTTAAAATTGGATTGCTTCATGGCAGGATGGATAGTAAAGAGAAAGAGAGGATCATGTCGGATTTCCAGTCGAAAAAAATTGATCTGCTGGTATCAACTACTGTAGTGGAAGTTGGCATTGATATTCCCAATGCCTCCTTGATGGTGGTTGAGCATGCAGAAAGATTTGGTCTTTCTCAGTTGCATCAACTGCGGGGGAGAGTAGGCAGAGATGACTATCAATCCCAGTGTATTTTACTTGCACAGTATAAAAAATCAGATGATGCCCGTCGCAGATTGAAAATTATGGAACAGACAACGGATGGATTTAAGATTGCAGAAGAGGATTTTGACATTAGAGGGCCTGGAGAATTTCTTGGGACACGGCAATCTGGAATCCCGGACTTCAGGATTGCCAATATTGCAAGGGATGTAAAGATTCTTAGCGAGGCGAGAAATGAGGCATTCCAATTGATTGAGAATGATCCTTCATTAACTTCACCAGAACATGGTGATACTAAAATAGTTTTAAAAGAGAGATGGAAAGGCAGATTGGAACTGGCAAGTATTGGGTAACTTATTTAATTGGATGAGTCAAGAGCAGACCTCCCATCGCAGGTGTATTTTTCAAGGGCGTTGACTTCATTTTGATGGGAGAATATTATGAATTTACTCAAGTATAATCAGATTGGTGATTTAGCAAAAAATCTAATTTGCCCCTTATTTGTCATTCCTGCGGAAGCAGGAATCCAGTGATTTAAGCATGTTATGGACTCCCGCTCCCCGATCAGGTCGAGGACAGGTTTAGCGGGAGTGACTCGATTTTTGAAAATTGTTTATAAGGCGCGACTAATTAAAGGAGACAATTATGAAAGGTTATGTGCAGGTCTATACGGGGGATGGTAAGGGGAAGACAACGGCGGCTATTGGGCTGGCTGTGAGGGCAGTGGGGGCTGGGCTGAAAGTCTTCATTGGACAGTTTGTGAAGGGAATGAAATATAGCGAGTTAAAATCGCTTGAGCGATTTTCTCCAGAGATAAAGGTCAAGCAATATGGAAGGGCAAAGTTTATTCACAGTAAACCCGTAGAGGAGGATTTTAACGTAGCCAGGGCTGGTTATGAGGAAATTGAAGAGATTATTAAGTCTGGTCAGTATGATATAGTGATACTTGATGAGGCAAATATTGCAGTTCATTTCAAACTGCTTTCAGTTGAAGATTTATTAGCCTTAATAAATGAGAAGCCTGACTCTGTAGAATTGGTTTTTACCGGGAGAAAAGCAGACCCAAAATTGATTGAAAAGGCTGATCTGGTTACGGAGATGAGAGAAGTTAAACATTACTACAGTGAGGGAGTTTTAGCCAGAGAAGGGATTGAGAAATAGATTTAGTTGCTTTTTACTACAATCTTCCCCATAGGTTCAGATGTTACTTCTCCTATGATGGCTGCCTCTTTAATCCCTTCTTCTCTCAATTTGTTGAGAAGTTCATCTGCTTTTTCTTGTGCTACAGAAATTAAAAGCCCTCCGGATGTTTGAGGATCAAAAAGGATATCAATCATTTCAGGAGATAGAGCCGGATCCATTTCTACTTGAGGTGAACGAAATTTCCTGTTCCGATGTGTTCCTCCTGGAACCAGACCTTTCCTGGCATATTCCTCCACTTCTGAAAGAATGGGGATATAAGATGAATGTATTACCATTCCCACACCGCTTTCCTGCATCATTTCACAAGCATGGCCTAAAAAACCAAATCCGGTAATGTCCGTACAGCTATTAACGCCAATTGCTTGCATAATCTCCGAGGCAGCTTTATTAAGTGTGGTCATTAGAACTGTGACTTTTGCAATTGACTCAGCAGTAGCCATTTTTGCCTTTATAGCAGTGTTAATAATCCCAGTGCCTAGTGGCTTGGTAAGGATAAGTTTATCACCCGGTTTAGCTCCTCCATTGATAATGACCTTTTCAGGATGGATTGTTCCTGTGAGTGAAAGCCCATATTTTAATTCTGCATCTTCTACACTGTGTCCTCCAACAAGGGTTACTTTTGCCTCTCTCATTTTATCCAGACCGCCTTTTAAAATTTCTTTCAAAACTGATATATCCATTGACTGAACAGGGAAACATACCACATTCATTGCGGTCAAAGGAATACCTCCCATGGCATATATATCAGATAGGGCATTAGCTGCGGCAATCTGGCCAAAGGTATAAGGATCATCCACAATGGGAGTAAAGAAGTCTATGGTTTGGATAAGTGCCAGATCATCAGATATCTTATAGACCCCGGCATCATCAACATCTTCAAATCCCACAATCAGGTTAGGATCATTTGTTAATTCCAAACCCTCCAAAGCTTTGTCCAGATCCTCTGGACCCAGTTTTGAAGCTCACCCTGCACCCCGTACTGTTTCGGTAAGACAAGGAGTTTTCCCCTGATGGTTTATAGGTTTCTTCATTTCGTTCCCTTCTTCTTATAATCTGTAAGTTGTTTATCGCAATGATGTATTTTACATTTATCAGAGATATTATCAATAGAAATATGGTTTTAGATTGCCTATGATGGGGGAAGGTAGTAGTATGATTTAAAACAACTCTTTCTGCGGATTTTCTTTTTTGACCATAGCAACAATTTTTTGAATCAACTTTTTAGCAGCTTCTAAAGAAGACTCAGCCTCCTGCGGAGTTACATGATTTTTAGAATCATAGATAAAATCATGTCGCCTCCTCCTCATCCTGTTAAATCTACTAGTGAGACTATTATATTCTTCTCCAAGCATCAATTTTGTAAGTTCAACTATTGTTTTGTGGGAATTTTTTGCTGTTGGCAAGTACCCCTTTGAAAATATAAGAGCCCTCCCAGCTCTAATCATTGAATGATATGCAATAGTATATGACCATGTTAAATCAATCTCAAGATTAGCCTCTGCGGTTTTTAAGTCTTTTAAAGAACGCTCCAGTTGATGCGATATTTGCTTAAAGTCTGGTCTTTGCCTTTTTAAGAGTTTATCCCTTTGAAATCTTTCGAAACTCATTTTCATTTCCAATAAGCATAATTTTCTTATCTCTTATAATTTCTAAAATAAAGGGCTCTTTTTCTTCAATCTCTTTCTTGAACTTTTTAAAAGTGTAAAGTTTATAATTTATCTCACGCTGAAAACTTTTTTCTAATTTATCCAGTTCTTTAATTAATTTATCTTCATCCACATTGCCTATAACTGCAAGGTCTATATCTGAGAAATAAGTTTCTTTAGTCTTAGCATAAGAGCCATAAATGAAAGCGAATTTCACATTTCCAATTTCCTCCAGTATTTCTTTTATACTTCCTTGAACACCTACTGTCTTAAACACTATGCTTTTCAACTCTTTATAAATAGGGTATTTTTTATTTGCTTTAAAGAATCGAGCATTAGCCTTATATTCACTTGTTAGTATCCCTTCTGAAACCATATTGTTAATAGTACGTTGAAATGCTCCCGGTTTTTTTTCTAAAATCCTTCCGATTTCCTGCATGTAAAAGGATCGCTCAGGATTGGTAAGGAGGAGTTTTAATAGTTCTGCTCTTGTTTTTGTAAGGGGACTCATTTTCATTACCGTATGTATTCTTTTGCATACAATTGTATGCATTTAGAATAAGGTTGTCAAGATTAATTTGTAAAGTGAAAAAAGATTGATTTTACTAATGTATTATATACACTACATAAATGTATGAGAAAAGTGGGGATTTTTTGTTTTGAGAAAGGAGTTCTACAAGAAACATATTGAAAGGAGGATTATGATGAAGGTTGTCGCATTTAATGGAAGTCCGAGAAAGGAAGGAAATACATATCAATCCATTCAGGTAGTATTGGAGGAATTGCAAAAGGAAGGTATTGAAACGGAAACTATTCAGCTTGGGGGAAAGAATATTCATGGTTGTACAGCGTGTTATAAATGTTTTGAAAATAAGGATAAGGAATGTTCGATTAAAAATGATGACTTAAACAATTACATTAAGAAAATGATGGATGCTGATGGTATTATTATAGGCTCTCCTGTTTACTTTAGCAATGTCACCAGTGAAGTGAAAGCCTTTATAGATCGCGCTGGTCTGGTAGCCAGAGCTAACGATAATTTTCTTAACAAGAAAGTTGGTGCTTCGGTAATTGCTGTAAGAAGGGCAGGGGCAACATTTGCTTTTTCAGCGATCAATTTTTTCTTCCTTATACAACAGATGATTGTTCCAGGATCAATCTATTGGAATTTGGCTATAGGTCGAGATCCAGGTGAAGTGCAGAAAGATGAGGAAGGTATATTGACCTTTAAAACATTGGGGCAGAATATGGCATGGTTGCTAAAAAAGATAAAAACCTGATTATGGCAACAGATTTACACAGAAAAAACGAAACCACGAAGTACACGAAGAAGCACAAAGCATAAAGAAAAAGTAGATCAATGTAGTGTTATAATAAATTATCTTATCTTATTTGTGGTCTGATTTTATAAATAGTTATCAGCGTTTATCTGCGGTAATCTGCGTCCCATATTATGTCGATTTTTACAATATCAGCGGAGAAAGAGAAGGCTCTCTTAGAGCGTATGCGCCAGTTGCAGGTTTCTGAAAAAGATCTCGAGGAAACCTTTGTGCGTGCTTCTGGACCTGGTGGTCAGAAGGTCAATAAAACTTCAAGCTGTGTTTTTATACGACATATCCCTACGGGTCTATCAGTCAAGTGTCAGCGTGAGCGATCTCAGGCTTTAAATCGTTTTCTAGCCAGGCGGATACTCCTGGATAAAATTGAACGGTTGCAGAAAGGAATTGTCAGCAGTGAAAAAGAGAGAATTGAGAAGATAAGACGACAGAAAAGAAAGCGTTCAAAACGTGCTAAGGAAAAAATTCTTAAAGAAAAACACCATCAAACTGAGAGGAAGAAACTCCGCTCAACAATCGACACTGACTTAGAAGAATAAACCCCTCAGTAGAAACGCTGCGGGGTTTTGTCAGATTTGATCATAGCTGTTCTGGATCATTAGCCTATCACTATGGTATATAACGATCATTTGGAGTTTTTGGAGTAAGTGTATGACCTGTTGAGATTATCTGTATCTTTAGTTTATCCTCCTTGTCAATCTTATTTCTCGTGGTGCATAAATGCAACTTAGATAAGTTTATTTCATCCAATTCTTTGGATAATTCGATACCGCTAAGGTAACCATTTTCTATTTTCTTAGACCACTTTATTGTCCCTTTGACAATAATCGGTTTTAATTCTCCCGGTGTAAATACCTCTAAGATAACATTTGAACCTATAATAGTATCCTCGATTAAAAAAACTTTTACTCCCATCCCTTTTTCGCTGAAATCAATGATAATACATTCTTCACCGCCCCTTGGGCTCTCTTTTGAAACAAATTTGGCTTTCAGATTTGTATTGAACCGGCGGAGTCTTCTTTTATTCTTCGATAGGCTTTCTACTTTGAGTTTTAAGTCGGCCATTTGTTTAACTCTCTGTGATTTGAATTAAACGGTTATAATATAATTTCTTAAAACAAAATTAGTTAAGACAAACTTTCATGGACGAAACGGGCCTTCTGCATTTCTCATTCTTTGTGATTAATTTACCTGTCGGTAAAAATAAATTAGTTCTTTAATGGTAAAATATTAATATTTATCAATCCGAACAACAAATCCTCATTACATTGAATAAGAAGCAACGGGTTGATTTGTGATCTCTAATGGCTTTTCAGTCTTTCTTTCTTTTTCAATGATGCTTAAAAATGCTTGAACCACTCTCGGGTCAAACTGTTTCCCTTTTTCATCCTCGATAATCTCTAGAACTTTCTCTAACTTCATTCCAGCACGGTAGGGCCTGTCTGAGATGAGGGCATCAAAGACATCAGCTACTGCCAGGATGCGGGCACCTAAACTTATGTTTTCTCCTGCAAGATGGTCGGGGTATCCCTTTCCGTCAAAGCGCTCATGATGATGCAGGACGAGACCAATGACATCTGTGTAGGCATTTATAGGTTCTAAGATGCGTGCTCCCTTTCGTGGATGTTCACATATTATCTGATATTCTTCATCGCTCAATTTTCCTGGTTTGTCCAGGATGCTGGCGGGTACTCCAATCTTGCCGATGTCGTGGAGCAATCCCCCTCGATGCAAGATTTCTATCTCTTCCGCTGGAAATCCTAATTCTTGAGCGATCTGTAGAGCGAGCTTAGTCACTCGCTCTGAATGCCCTGCAGTCCATGGAGATTTAGCATCAACTGCCCGTGCAAGAGCCGTCAGGGTACCCCAGTTAAGCTGGTTAAGTTCCTCAATGAGGTGTGAATTTGATAAAGCAACCGCCACCTGATCAGCTAGCTGGCGGGCCTGAATCAAATCATCATCACTATATGCAGATAGATTTTGGAATCCCAGTGTAATCATTCCTGAGAGCTTCTCTTTTAGGAAGACTGGTAGAACCAGAAATGATTTAATCCCGTGACTTGCGATTGACCCGAGATAGTCTGGAAAACCATTAGCTGCATTAACTATTAATCGTTCCGGGTTGGCTGTAAGTCTTTGGACATCTTCAGGTGTAAGATTAGTGACTTCTGCACATTTCAAGAAATCCGTGTTATTATCCCCGATGTAGGTGCGACCTGTATTTGCAGCGTTAGAGTCTATGAGTGTAACACTGACAAAGTCACAGGTGAAAAGATCTTTTGCACTGATTAGTATTTTTTTGACAATCTCTTCGGTGTCTAACGAGGATAATATGGCCCGGTCAATCTCGGCAACAGTAGTTAGGGTGTTGAACTGCTTGCCCAATGTTGTTGCCATTTCATTGAAGGAACCAGCCAGTTCTTCAAATTCATCTTTGCTGTTGATTGTTAC
>CBDTTR010000003.1:0-30520 GCA_965363405.1 uncultured bacterium
ATAAAAGTATTCTAACAATAGAGAGTTTTTAGAACATGTTTAGACGAGATACAGGAAAAGGTGAAGAGGATAAAAGTCATTCAGGGTTACCAAAAGAGGTAATCAAAAAGATTCAAAGGATTCATATACATACTAACTATCTTGTCAATGATGTGCTGGCAGGGGAGTATGAAAGTGCTTTCAGAGGCAGGGGGATGGAATTTGAAGAAGTAAGGGAATATCATGCAGGTGATGATGTAAGAGACATCGATTGGAATGTAACAGCGAGAATGGGACATCCTTTTGTTAAGGTCTACCGGGAAGAGAGGGAGCTGACCATAATGCTGATGGTTGATGTGAGTAACTCAGGACAATTTGGTACGTTTAAGCAGTTCAAAAATGAGGTGGCAGCAGAGATTGCGGCCATCTTAGCTTTTGCAGCTGTGAAGAGTAATGACAAAGTGGGACTCATCATTTTTAGTGATATAGTGGAAAAATTTATTCCTCCCAAGAAGGGAAGAAATCATGTATGGAGAGTGATAAGAGAAGTGCTTCAGCACAGACCTCAGAGTAAAAAGACAGATATAAATGTTGTGCTGGATTTTCTAAATAAGATAACCACTCATAAGGCTGTTGCTTTCCTCATTTCAGATTTCATTGCTCAGGACTATGACAAATCTTTGCGGATAACAAATAAGAAACATGATGTCATTGCTGTTTCCATAACAGATCCCAGGGAAAGGGAATTCCCTAAAGTGGGATTTATTGAGTTAGAAGATGCTGAAACAGGTGAGGTTATGCTGGTTGACACAAATGATGGTAATATTCGCAAAGGCTTTAGCAAACTGGCTGCTCGCAACGTTACGGAAATGTTGAAAGGGTTTCGCAATAGCAATGTAGACCACATAGAAATTTATACCGATCAGCCCTATATTGATCCTATTATGAAGTTTTTCCGTATAAGGGAGAAGAGGCTATGAGTGAGAGAAAAGGAAAGATATTTGATGCCAAGTCCCTGTGTTTTAGCAGTGCGGTTGTCATTTTGTTTGCCATATTGGCTGTTCTTGTTATTTACTCAGGAGGTGGGAAATTGGCTGGCAACAATTCAACGCTGAAGCGTGAAAGTAACATCTATCGCAACCTAGCCAACAAACTTGAGAGTGTAGGTGTAACAAAAGAAGCAGTCAAGCAGTATGAGAACTATTTTAATACAGCGACAGTAGATAAAAAAACCAGATCAAATCTAGCCTATACTGTGGGGAAACTCTATATGGAAGAGGGAAACTATGAGAAAGCCCTTAGCTGGCTTTATCGTGTGGATATGATTGATCCTGATACCTCACTTAAAAGCGAGGTGGGTTCAAAAATCGTGCATTGCCTGGAGACGCTGGGGAGATTTCACGCAGCCGAGTATGCATTGGAAGCGCGAAGCTCGATCCAGGAGAACAGAGAAGAGGAAACCAAAGGGGGCAAGGTAGTTGCGGAGATAGGAAGCAGGGAAATTACACTTGGAGAAGTGGATGAAGCCCTGGATGAATTGCCACCATGGATGAAAGAGCAATTTAAGGGAAAAGAAAAAAAAGTAGAGTTTATGAAAAAATATGTAGCAGATGAGCTATTCTACCGAAAGGCAAAAAAATTAGAGTATGATAAAGATGGCGAGTTGAGAAAGAAAACCGCACATTTCATAAAACAACTTATGGTCAATAAGATTTTAGAAGAAGAGATGAAAGACAAATTAAATGTGGAAGAGGATGATCTTAGAAATTATTTTAAAGCAAACCGGGATCGCTATAAAAAAGGGGCTCAAGCGCGAATACAATTAATTAAAGCAGGCATGGAAGAAATAGCCGAGAATATTTTAAGGGAATTGAAGAAAGGGAAAGATTTTGCTGAACTTGCCAGAGAGATATCCCTGGATAAAGAGAGTGCCAGGATGGGTGGAAAATGGAATGATTGGGTTACCGAGGGGAAGGATGATTTAGGGATAGGGAATATGGATGAAGTCTCCAAGGCTATCTTTTCAACCTCGCCAGGCGGCATTTCTCCCATTGTTAAGGCAGGTGATTACTACTATGTTTTTAAAGTAAACGAAAAGGAACCTGAACATATGAGGAATTATGAGGAGGTAAAAGAATTGGTGCGGAACGACTACATGAACCAAAAAATGAAGATTGCCTACCAAAAACTACTGGATCAAGTGCTTACCAGTTCGGAGGTTAAGTTATATCCCCAGGTGATTACTGAGGAGGAAACATCGTCTAAATGAAAAGATTGCGTACCACAGGTATTATTATAGGCTGCTTTTTGTTCTTTTTCTCCTGTCAGAACAAGGTGCAGGAAGCACAAAAGGGCAAGGAAAACATGCCACCAGTAGAGGTAAAAGCACAGGTGGATAAGGCAACCGCTACTACCGGTGACCTTATCCTTTACACCCTTTCAGCTAATAGTGAACCCCAAATAGAGGTTGATATGCCAGAGATGGGAGCTCAAATAGCCGGTCTCAGGATTGTGGATGTGGGTGAAGAAGGTCCTGCAGAAAGGGATGGGCGTAAAATTACTGAAAAGTGGTATAAGCTGAAGGCAGATATAGTCGGTTCTTACATTATCCCTGGTGCAGTTTTTCCTTGCAAGGATGAGAAGGGAGAAAAAAAGGAACTTAAAACTGCTCAGATATTTATTGAGGTTAGGTCTGTATTAGAGGACAAGGAGACAGCCAAAGATATTAAGGATATTAAGCCTATCGCAACGATAAAAAGAGATTACACGCTGCTTATAGGATTCTCTATAGCTTTTTTGTTACTTTTAGTCCTGATCATAGCGGGAATCTTTTTTTATCGTGCTAAGTTCATGAAGAGCAGAATGCTTCTCTTAAAACCTGCTCATGAATTGGCTTTGGAAGAACTTGACCGACTGCAAAGGGAAGGTTTAATTGCAAAAGGGGTATATAAGGAACACTATTTTAAGCTATCAGAGATCTTCAGAAGGTATCTGGAAAGAAGGTTCCATTTTCAAGCTGTAGAAAAGACCACAGAAGAAATTTTACCGGAAATTAAAAATCTGAAAGGGTTTGATGAAAGCGTAAAAAGCGATGCGAAAAAGTTTTTGTATAACACCGATCTCGTAAAATTTGCTAAACGCACCCCCGACAAACAGGAGGTGGATCAAGAATATCAAGAAACAGTGAATTTTATTAACGAAACTAAAGAGGAACAGCTACGTCAATCTGGGCACTCATCGTAGGTGCTTTCTATTTTGAAAATTTGCTATGATTCGATTTGAAGATCCCTGGCTCCTTGTTTTTTTCATCCTCATTCCTTTGATGATCCTGTATCAATGGAAGGGAGTGGGGGAAAACCGTGTAAAGTTCTCCTCTCTCGCCAATTTGAAGAGGTTAAAAAGATCGACTTCTCTTTTGCTGAGGCATACCCTTTTAGTATTACGCTGTCTGGCAATAGCCCTTTTTGTAGTGGCGTTGGCTCGTCCTCAATCGGGCAATAAAGCTTCAGAGATATTAACCGAAGGTATTGATATCATGCTCTGTTTGGATACATCGGGGAGTATGCAGGCGTTGGATTTTAGATGGAAAAATGAAAGGCAAAACCGCTTACAAGTAGTGAAAAGGGTGGTTACCGATTTCATAAAAGGGAGGAAGAACGACCGCATTGGAATGGTTGTTTTTGGTGAGGAAGCTTTTACTCAATGCCCTTTAACGCTTGATTACGGGGTGCTCCTCAATTTTTTGGATCAAGTGCAAATAGGTATGGCTGGGGATTCTACGGCTGTTGGGTCTGCATTGGGAACGTGTGTAAAAAGGCTAAAAGATCTTGAATCAAAATCCAAAGTGGTTATCCTTCTGACTGATGGACGCAACAATGCGGGAAGTCTAAGCCCTGAAACCGCCGCAGAAATAGCTAAAACGTTTCATATTAAAACATACACGATTGGGGTAGGTACGGAAGGAGAAGTGCCGTTTCAGGTGGATACGATTTTTGGTAAGAAGTATGTTTATCAACGTGTGGATTTGGATGAAGATGCATTGAAAAAAATAGCTGACATAACGGGAGGCACCTATTTTCGGGCAACCAATACGAAAGCATTGGAAGAGATATATAAGCAAATTGACAGGCTAGAAAAAACCAAAGTGAAAGTCAAAGAATATATGGAATACAAAGAATTATTTTGGTGGTTCCTGCTCCCCGGCTTAATATGCATACTACTGGAAATAATCCTAGCCAATACGCGTTTTAGGAAAATACCATAAAGGTGTGATGCGAGATGAAGAGAATTTCAAGAGTCAGTAGTCAGTTGCTGATTGTCAATGTAAATTAAAAGGAGACTAGATACTGGATACTTGATATTGGATAGAATATAAAATTAAATAGTAATTACTCACGAGACTGTCGAAAAAGTCCAAATTTGCCAGTTTGCTTAATTTTTGGTGTAATAAAATCAAATAGTTACAAAGTGCAAAATTGATGTTTTAGGGTTTTTCGACAGTCTCCACTGCAAAGATGAATAAATATAAGTTTTCAACCCGTAACCCGTAACCCGAAACCCGGAACTCTTTCATTTCCTGTTCACTCCGGTGTGATGGATGGCAAATCATGATATTCGGTAACTTAAACTATCTTTTCATTTTGTGGGTTATACCTTTGATGGTTGTTTTTTATCTCTATGCCTTTCGTAAACGAGATAAGATGCTGGCCCTTTTTTGTGGTAAGGAACTTGTTGATCAATTGGTGCCTGATTGCAAAAAGGGCAGACGGGGCGTGAGGGCACTTCTTATTGTGTCGGGAATGATCTTCGGAATTGTAGCCTTGACACAGCCGCAGTGGGGTTTCCACTGGGAGGAAATTAAACGGGTGGGTGTGGATATCGTGGTTGCAATCGATGTGTCAGAGAGCATGTTAGCTGAGGATGTGAAACCCAGCCGTCTGGAACGGGCAAAAAGAGAAGTATACGATCTTATAGAAATGCTTAAAGGGGACCGCGTAGGTTTGATTGCTTTTGCTGGTACAAGTTTTGTTGAATGTCCTTTGACGTTGGATTATGGGGCATGCAAGATGTTTCTTGATTATATCAATACAGACCTTATCCCTGTTCCGGGGACGGACCTGGCGGGTGCCATAAGGAATGCTATTAAAGCTTTTAGCAAGAAGGAAAGGAAGTCTAAGGCACTGATTCTCATAACCGATGGCGAAGATAATGAAGGAGAATCCCTTGAGGCTGCGAAAGACGCTAAGAAGGAAGGGATAAAGATTTTTTCCATCGGAATAGGCCGGGAGGGGGGTGCCCCCATTCCTTTAAAGGATGGCAGCGGGGGATTTAAAAAGGATCGCCAGGGGGATATGGTTATAACTCATTTAGATGAAACAACTTTGCAAAAGATTGCACTGGAGACTGGTGGAAGTTACGTAAGGTCAGTATCTGGAGATATGGATCTGGACAAGATTTATCGAGAGGGTATTGAGCAACATGTTGAGCAGAAGCAGCTAAAGAGCAGCCGCAAAAGACGATGGGAACAGAGATTCCAATGGTTCATTTTTTGTGCCCTTCTATTGATTGGCATAGAATTTTTTGTTAGCGAACGTAAAACCGCTTTGCCCTAAAGGTAAAAAAATGAAGAAACAGAACAAAAAGTTGTATTGCAAACTATGGTGTTTCTTTTTAATCCTTGGACTCCCTCTTCTGTTCTATGATTTATCTTATGGAGACTCACTCTACAGCAAAATTGTGAAAGGGAGTGCTTTGTATGATGGCAAGAAATATGATGAAGCTATAAAGTCTTTCATTGATGCCCAGATAGAATCTCCTGAGAATCCGAAGTTAAAATATAATGTTGCGAACACCCACTATAAAATGAAAAACTATGAAGGGGCGCTGAAGAACTATCAGGATGTTGCTGCTACTGCTCAGGATATCCATCTGGAAGAAAAATCGATCTATAACATGGGTAATTGTATGTATCGCCAAGGTAAGTTGGAGGAAGCGGTTGCGTATTACAAAAAAGCTTTGGATTTGAATCCGAATGACCAGGATGCCAAATACAACCTGGAGTTTGTAAGAGAAGAAATTAAAAAGAGAATCAATCAAGCGAAACAAAGGGAGAACAAACAGGAAGAAAAGAAGAGTGAAAAACAGGAAGGCAAGAAAGAACAAAAAGAAGAAGGACAACAGCAATCTGAAAAGCAGCAACAGAAAAAACAACAGAAGCAGCAGCAAGCCTCAAAGGAAAAACAGGAAAAAGCATCCAGAAAACAGAAGGAAATAACAAAACCAATGTCTCCTGAGGAAGCGGAGCGCTGGTTGAGAAGTCTCAAGGAAGACAAAAAGAAACACAAGGAACGTGAAAGGGAAAAAGTAGCAGGATCGTTAAGAACAGAGAAGGATTGGTAGCAGAAGGCATACTATGTTCAGATACAAGATAGTTTTAGTAATTTTTCTACTGATACTTTGTGCAGAAAAGACCTATGCGTTTTCGCTTACCGCTAAAGTAGATAAAACTGAGGCAACAATTCAGGACCGAATCCTCCTTACCTTATCTATAGAAGGTACTCAGAGAGCAGGAAGCCCTGAACTTCCACCCATGCCTGCATTTGATTTTATATCTCGCGGGAGCTCTACAAGAATGCAGATTATAAATGGTCAGATTACATCAGGGGTAGATTACAATTATGTATTAATTCCCAAAAAGGCTGGAACCTTTGAAATTGGGCCTGCAACCCTAGACCTTGGGGGAAAAAATATTTCTAGCAATAAGATAACGCTTAAGATTAGCTCTGCCGGTGCAAAGCCGCGATCTGCAAAAGACCTGTTTATCACCACGACGGTAAGCACGAAATCACCTTATGTTAGTGAACAGGTTATTTACACGTTTAGACTCTTTAGAAGTGTAAAGATTGCTAATGCCAGCTTAGAAAATCCATCATTTGAGGGATTTTTGGTAGAACCCCTGGGTAAAGAACGGCAATATGAAACGGTAATGAATGGTAAGACTTTTTTGGTTTCTGAGATCAAGCAAGCGTTGTTCCCTACTCGTGAAGGTATCCAAAAAATAGATCCGGCTAAAGTACAATGTGAGGTGGTGACCCAAACACGAAGAAGGGGGGGATTCTTCGATGATCCCTTCTTTGGATTTTCCAGGACAGAGCCTAAAGTGTTGCATGCCGATCCAATTGTTCTTGAAGTAAAACCCTTACCTGCTGAGGGCAAGACGCCCCTCTTCAGCAACCTGGTTGGTGATTTTAGCGTTTCTACCAGTTTAAGTAAAAAGCAATTGGAGGCAGGAGATACCACTACCTTGACAATTACCATTAAAGGCGAAGGAAATATAAGAGATGCACATAGTCCAGAATTTCCTTCCCCGGCTCACTTTAAAGTATATGATGATAAGCCGATTCTCACAGTTCAAAACTCAGGGGATGTGTTTGGTGGCACACTGACGATTAAAAAGGCTCTGGTTCCCTTGAAAGAAGGTACATTAAATGTACCCTCTTTGGTTTTAACTTTTTTCAATCCTGAGTTTAGGAGATATGAGCTTTGCAAGAGTACACCTCTTACAATGCAGGTGTTGCCTCCCAAAGATAAGGAAAAACTTCATCTGGTTGAAGCGATGGGAACTACTACATCTAAAGAGGAAATAAAGATTCTGGGAAAGGATATTCTACCCATTCATACTTCTCTTTCTGCTTTAAAACCATATCGTTTAGATATTTGGTATTGGACATACATGGTACTGTTCTTTTTCCCTATTGCAGGTTATACAGGGTGTACACTGATTAAAAGGAGAAAGGAGCGATTAGAGGAAGACCTGGGGTATTCAAGAAGTAAAGATGCCATGAAGAAATTCAGCAAGAATATTATAGCGGCCAAAAAGCAGATAAAAAACGAAGATTCTGCAGAATTTTACGGACTTACCTCCAAAGCGCTTAAGGATTTTTTGGGTGACAAGCTGAATCTTACTGGAAGTGCTCTTACCCCAGCAGAAATTGAAAATCAGCTTTACATGTTTAAGATAAAAAAGGAACGGATTGAACGTTTAAAGAAGGTGCTTAGCATTTTGGAATCGGGTCAATTTGCCTTTCAACGGCATAGTAAAGAAGAGAAGGAAAACTTACTAAAAAAAGTAAAAGACTTAACCAGAGGGTTTGAGAAAAGTATAAAGAGATAATGCTTATGATTAATATGAAGAGGCTTATCTTCGTTATTATAATAGGAGTACTTTTTTCCTGCAATTTTTGTTTGGCGTATGGTCAAGATAAGAGCGTTGCCACCCTTTTCTCCAACAATAAAAAAATTGAGGAAGAAGCAGATAGTGCCGTATTATTTATGGAAGCCAATAAGTATCAAAAGGAAGAGAAATATGAAAAGGCTGCCATGCTTTACGAAAATCTTATCCGATCTGGTATGACGAATGGTGAAATCTATTATAATCTGGGAAACAGTTATTTCAAAATGGGGATGTTAGGAAAAGCGATACTCAACTATCGGCAGGCAGAGTTATACATTCCACGAGATGAGGACCTTAAAACCAATATAGGATATGCTCGACAATTAACAAAAGACAGGATTGAGGAAAAGCAATTCTTGCCTTTTCTAAAGGAATTTTGTTTTTGGTATTCTAAACTTAACATTAAGGAATTGCTAATAGTTTTTCTGCTGTTTAATGGTATTTTTTGGGCTTTAGCTACCATAAGGATATTTTGGAAGAGAGAGTATCAGAATCTTATTCTCTTGATTAATCTGGCTTTAGTATTGGTGTTGGGATGTTCTCTTGCTTTAAAACTTTACAATTGTACCCATAAAATTGGTGGAGTCGTTTTGGCCAGGGAAATTACAGTTAGGGCAGGGAACGGAATTAATAATACGGCACTTTTCCAATTGCATGATGGAGCGGAGTTTAAGATTGTAGAACAAGATGGAGATTGGTTTAAGGTTGAATTAGGAGATAGTAAAAGGGGGTGGGTACAAAGCAAGTATGTAGGTAAATGTCAATTTCACATCCCATCCTTTTCTGTTGATTCATAATTAATCATGTTAAATCACCAGCTATGCTGGTGCGAAGCTAATAGTCTCCGACGACCGGGAGTTTTAGATAGTCAGTAAATTCTGATTTAAAAGCGTACTTTTTTCTAACGGGATAAAAAACCATTAAAGATTAAACCAATTATGCCGAATAAAGAAATGCTATGCCGAAAGAGAAAGTCTTATACGTTTGTGATGAAAAACATAATAACAGGGATATTCCACTGGAACTGGAAGAGACTGTTCCCTATCCCGAGAACATGCAATATGGAGAGAAGGATAGCGTCCATTATTACTACCAGTGCCCCTTTTGTTTCAAAACCTATCTTGCTTATCAAAGGGTGGGCAAGCCAATAGAGTGGACTACCCTTGATAAGGAAATCTGGGAGAGGCGAATTGCCAATGTGAGGGGAACAAGAGTTAGTACTCTGAGAAAAGGTCTGGATGAACAAAAGACAGAGATTGAAAGGGAACATAATGAAACCAATAAACGTCTAAAAGAGATTAGTAAAAGGAAAGAAGACGTTATCAAAGAAATGAACGATAAGAACATGTTTCTGGATCAATTAAAAAGAGACGAACAGGAATTGACAAAAAAAATTGAGAAGGGAAATGAGGAATTAAGTCTAATCAACGAAAAGATTGAGAAGTTGACAATGTCCCAATAATGAATGGAGTTTCAGCATAACGGTTAGAGTATTGCATTGGTTTATTAGCTATATGAATTTTAGTAATTGATTAAGCCTGATTAATTAGCGGGTTTTTTTATTTTTTCAAATCCCCCAATCATCCCAGATTTTGCAGTAGATGACTACGGCAAATTCTGGGATCGTAGATTGCGTTTCCCCTTATTGTTTCCTTATTTATTGGTTTAGTCTGCTTTGTTTAAGACCCGTCCAAAATATTGCCTTTCTCGAATCACATTCTTGTTACCTTAAGGTCTCGAAAATTCTGTAGCTTATTGAATAAACTAGCACGAAGCCTTGCTATAAGCTGTAAGCGGGGCTTAAATCCAATTGGTTAAAAATCCAACAAAAAAGTGCGATAAAAAGTCAAAATACCCTTGTTTTATAAATCATTCTATGCTATAAAACGAAGTTAAAAATCATGGCGAGTATTTCATAAAAGATTATAGAATCGGAGAAGCTCATGAAATATGCGACAAATTATTTTGAAAAGGGAAATGAATTACTTGCAAAGAAAAGATATGAGGAGGCTATTTTATATTATGAAAAGGATTTAGAAAATGGCAAGTTCAATACCTTTTATAAAGTTATGTACAATATGGGTATTGCCTACGACCACTTAGGCAAGCACAAAAAGGCAGTTAAGTGTTATGCAGAAGTACTCAAAGATGAAAATTACCCTACTCCATACAAGGCATTAAATAACATGGGAAACTCTTACTATCGTTTGGGTCAATACAATAAATCCATTAAGTGTTATGAAGATGCGTTATCGGATGAAAATTATCTCTCGCCGGGTAATACATGGTTTAATATGGGACTGATTTATAACCAGCTTAAGCAATATGACAAAGCGATTGAATGTTATGAGAAGGCAATGGAAGACAAAAAACATATTTCCCTTCCTAATATATGGAACGAATGGACCAAAGCCTACAACAAGATAGGTCAACTTGATAAAAGCCCAGCCTGCCTTCAAGGGGAAGGAATGATTAAGAAAACTTCCTATTCTTAACTTCAAAAAGATTTTTTAGCTTTCCGTTCACTAATTCTCCTGCCTTTTACAGGGATATAACATTGGATCATGCTCATCGGTGGAAGAGCACATAGTTTAAAAGAGGCCAAACATGTAGGAAAGGCACATTTAGATTTTGCTGAAATCAACTTGTTTAATCCTCACCATGATTTTCAAGAAATCCCTTCTCTATTAAAATTAAAGGAAAAATTTAACACTTTCTTTATTGTCCACGGGCCTGAAGAAGGTAATCCTTTTGATTGTCAAGAGTTAAAAACAAGACTACTTCCTCAAATTGAAGTTCTGGTTGACTTCGCTCATGAGTTAGATGCGAAGTTGATTACTATACACTTTTGGTTGGATCAGCGATTTATAAAAAAAACAATCTTGATTGAAAAACTTGATATTTTGGAGAAGATGATGTCCCTAGCAAATAAAAAGGGGATGAAGCTCTGCTTAGAAAACTTGAGTGAACGCACGACGGATTTGGAACAAGCCTTCCATCGATTTCCAGAATTGGGATTAACACTGGATATTGGCCATAGTGAATTGTTAACTTCGAAAAACACTGCTTACAGCTTTATTGAAACATATCCTGAACGAATAAAACATGTCCATATTCATGATAATTGTGGAGGAAGCACACCGGATGATGATCTTCATCTTCCTCTGGGTGAAGGAACTATTGCCTTCGAACCTATTTTACAGGCTTTGTGCAAAATGGGATATGATCGAACGATTACTTTGGAAGTTGCACCAGAATTTCTTAAAGCGGGGAAGGAGAAGTTGGTAAGAATGCTAAATGCCGGCAATGCTCATAGATAACAAATCCACTTCTTAAATTACATGAAAAGGTGGCGATAAATGCTTCACTTGTTGGATACGATCCCTTAGGTAGGAATTTGGAATAGAGTTTTAACGTTTTGCGAAGTAACGCTGGCAACTTCTTCGAGATCCAACTTCTTTATTTTTGCTATTTTTTCAGCAATATATCTCACATAAGAAGGTTCATTTCTTTTTCCTCGAAATGGCATAGGGGTTAAAAAGGGAGAATCTGTTTCTAGAAGAATTCTATCAAGAGGTATGCTTCTTACAACTTCCTGTAATGATTTGGCATTTTTAAATGTTATGGTGCCTGGTATGGAGATATAAAAGCCCATATTCAAACACTTGGATGCCATTTCATAGTCACCAGAGAAACAATGAATTACACCTCCCACTTCAAAAGCCTTCTCCTCCTTTAATATAGAGAGCGTCTCTTGGTGGGCATTTCGATCGTGTACCACTACGGGGAGCCTTAATTCCCTTGCTAATGCGATAAGTTCTCTAAATCGTTTTATCTGTACTTCTGGGGGAGATAGGTTCCGAAAAAAATCTAGCCCAATTTCTCCCAGGGCACACACTTTGTCATGCTGGGTTAATTTTCTTAAGAGAGGGTAAGTTGATTCATCAATATCCTTTGCGTTGTGCGGATGAATACCCAGTATGGCGTAGACGCATTTGTGCTCCTCGGCCAATGCAATTGCTTGTTTGCATGCTTCAATATCAATCCCAACAGTAATAATATAATCGATTCCGTTATCTTTTGCCCTTTGAATTACATCTTTTCTGTCCTGCTTGAATTCTGGCATTTCCAGATGGGCATGTGAGTCAATCAATATCCGTTCCCCCTGCTTTCTTGTACGATCTTGTAGAATGATAACATGCTGTTATTTCTATCTCTTTTTAATTTGAGATGGTTTTTGTCCCTGCAAGAACAATTTTGAAACTTTATTAATCTTGAAATTAATGGTTCATTTTTTAATTGCAGTATAATTGTTGTTTAATTACAGATAGTTATGAAAATATCAGGTAATTTGCCATTAAAATCAGAACTGGTATTCAAATTGCTAAATTTGATGTAACAATTAAACAGCAACATTCAAAAAGGAGGAACAATTGCTAAAAAAGAATAACATTTTTCGGACAGTATTTATAATGGTGCTTTTAATCGGAATCCATATATCCATTGCTGGTGCAAATTCTCTTGATGGCACAGTGTGGATGTATGAACATGAAAGCGGAGCCAGACATTATATAGCTTTCCATGATGGGTACCATTACCTGAATGGTACGAGAGGGGACCAAGAACAACCAGATTCTTCTTGGTTGCGGAGTGTTTCCCCCTGTTTCTATAATAATAATCCTGACGGCTCTATAAATTACAGTGCAACCCATATTTCACCCACGGCTTGGGCCATCAATTGGGGGAATTGTGATATCCATACCGAACGAGCCACCTTTAGTGCTTTAGGCATGTTATACAGTGTTATTATTTATAACCACAACGAGCCATATACCCTCGTATCAACCGATTGGAGCCCCTCACTTTCTTACTCAAGTAACGCATATGAAGGAGAATCTTCTTTCATTGCAATCCTTTTCCCTTTAATCTTCGGAAATGGATTTTAATCATTCCCTTCGTTGATACTTGCCAACCTTTCCTTTTTTAAATCTGCTGATTGCTGAGAGCTTCATATAGATACAGAAAAAAACACGGGCATAATACTTTATGTTTCTTGAATGCCCGTGTTTCTTGCGTCTTTCAGTTTATTAAGTGTTCTTTAAGCTACTGGCTACTAGCTTCACTGGTTTGTGGTTTTAAAGGAGCTTTCTCAATTTGTGAATTCTGTTTTAACATGTTCTTTGATTCAGCGGGAGAGCTGCTTGTAGCACTTTTACTGCTTACCATATGGCAGCTTCCTTCGAAAATAACACCATCAGCAATGATAAGGGAGGAAGTTTCGACGTCCCCCTTTACCTTTCCAGTGGAGGTAATTTCCAACTTTTTTTTTACTTTTATGTTACCGTTGACCTGACCACCTATAAAGGCATTTTCGGCAATAATGTCTGCCTTGACCTTGCCTTCTTTACCCACCACTACATTGCCTCTACACTCTACTTTACCTTTTACAGTACCTTCGATGCAAACACTTTCATTGGATATTAAAACGCCTTCGAAAATGGTTTTGCTCCCAATGAGAGTATCAAGATTGTCCGGGGCCTTATCTTTTTTAAATATACCCATAGAAAACCCTCTCTAAAGATGGTTGACGTAAAAAGAAATAATAGCAAAGCACAAAAACTAACGCATAGCCATCATAGTGCTTAAGTTTAAAATATGATTGCGAGGATTAATACTCACATTATCCTTTCGTACCTCATAGTGCAGGTGATAACCGGTGGACATTCCGGTGTTCCCCATTAGTCCTATTAGATCACCACGCTTAACCTCTTGTCCTTTTTCTACTTTATGCTCTAGCAGGTGTCCATAAAGTGTTGTGAACTTATCATTGTGTTTGATTTTGACAAACCTTCCTAAATGAAGATCTTTACCAGCGGCTATGACGATGCCATCAGCAGGAGCGATAATGGGAGTACCCCTTCTGGCTGAGATGTCTAAGCCTCGGTGGAATTCGCGAAGACCAGTAAAAGGACCTTTCCTCCAGCCAAAACCAGATGCAATCCAGTACTCATCAGCTTTAACAGGCATAATGGTAGGTCGTGTGTCCCATTCACTTTTGCGATCGTTTAGTTCGTCTATTATTTCCTGTAAGTCTCTTTTTAGAAGAAGTGCATTTTCTGTAAGTGATACCTCGTGCTCACCATCTTTATAAGGAAACTCAGTGTCCGTATTAAGTGAGATAGTAGATGACGTATCGATAAAATTTGGATCGACTCCTCTCAATCCCAAACCTCCCATTCCGGAGCCAGACTTTTTTAATCCCAGGAAATCTCTGATGAATGATTCAGATTTATTTAGTTCGTCAACAATTTGAGCTACTTTCTCAAGTCTTTCTTTTTCAGTTTTTAGATGGGTGTTTTCTTTTTTGAGGTTTGTGCTTTCGCAATATTTCAATATGGCTATGCAGTCACCTATAATGAAAAGAAAGAGGAGAAATATAAGGAGGTAAAAGGCCCCTTTGCTTATGGAAAGCTGCTTCGTTTTCCCTGCTTTTGGTGGTGATATAAAAATGGTGTAACAGTTCTTAAACATAGGATATCACTTTTATTAGAAAGTTTTTTTACTTATCGGTAGAAAGAAAGAGATGATTAGGGAAATTAATAATTCTGCAATTAAATATTATTTAATAGTGATTAAATGAAAAAAATCGAGTAATGTCAAGGTTTTTTTAAAAAACCGTGGTTAAAAACACTTGACAATAAAGATTTGTTTTGGTGTAGATAGATAGCCGATATAGGGAGAACGCATAGGTTTATGTTATTTTAAAGTGAGCCGATATAACTGACATAGATAATCGATGGATAAAGAGGATAGAAGGATTTATGATTGGGTGGCTTTGAGTTTTGTCGATGGTTTAGGTAAAATAAGCTATCGCAACCTTATTAGGAAATTTGGCAGTCCAGACAAGGTATTTCATGCATCAATTAAAGATTTGGAGGAGGTAGAAGGTCTAAGGCCAAAGGTTATTAAAGAGATAAAAGGATTTAATCAAGTCGCTCGAGTTAAAAATGAATTAAAACTTATGAGTAAGCACCAGGTGACATTGGTTACTTTCCTGGATGAACACTATTCTTCTAATCTTTTAAATATTTATGATCCTCCTCCCTTTCTTTATGTGAAAGGAGAGTTTAAGAAAGAGGATAAGATAGCTGTTGCGATAGTTGGATCACGCTTTGCCAGTCATTACGGAAAGGTGGTTACCGAGAGGATTAGTCAAGACCTGTCCCTGGAGGGGGTAACTGTTGTGAGTGGAATGGCTCGGGGAATTGATACCAGTGCTCACAGAGGTGCTTTATCGGTAAAAGGGAGGACAATAGCGGTGTTAGGATGTGGTGTAGATATTAATTATCCAGTAGAAAATAAAAAACTAAGAGAGGAGATTGCTTCTAGCGGAGCCTTGGTTTCTGAGTTTCATATGTCTACTCCTCCTGCCTCTTCACATTTCCCTGTCCGTAATCGTATTATAAGTGGCCTTTCTTTGGGAGTGGTTGTCATTGAGGCAAGCCATCGAAGCGGTTCTCTCATTACTGCCAGATTAGCTTTGGAGCAGGGAAGAGACGTCTTTGCGGTACCGGGAAGTATCGATTCCTTAAGGAGCAGGGGGACACATAAGTTGATTAAGGAGGGAGCTAAGTTGGTTGAAGATGCACAGGATGTTTTAACAGAATTACTCCCTCAGATAAGGGGTTACTCTCAATTAGCTGATGTTCAACAGGAACGGGGTGAGTTTGTAAGTGAGGAAGCTCGGAGTATACTTAAATTGTTAGAACAGGGCCAGCTCCAAATTGACAAGATTATAACGGGAACAGGATTAAGTAGTAGCCAGGTTTCCACCACTCTCTTAGATCTTGAACTTAAGGGGTTAGTTAGACAATTGCCTGGAAAAGTATTTGTGAGGAAATAAGAGAGATTCAATAGATCAAAGGAATTATCACAAAAGGGAAAAGAGATGAGCACACTATCTTCAGCACTTATTGTAGTAGAATCACCTACTAAGGCAAAAACTTTAAGTCAGTTTTTAGGTAAAGAATACCAGGTCTTAGCCTGTCTGGGACATGTCCGGGCACTTCCCAGCAAACCCGGTTCAGTTGATATCAAGAATGATTTTGAGCCATTGTATCAAATCCTTCCTCACAGCAGGAAGTATCTGAAGCAAATCGAAAAGTCTTTGCGCAAATGTGAAAGAGTTTATCTGGCTACCGACATGGATCGTGAAGGAGAGGCAATTTCCTGGCATCTAATAGTGGCTTTAAATCTTGATAATGGTGCTTCACACCAGGCCAGAAAAGGGAAGAGTCTTAAGGTGAGAAGAATTGTATTTCACGAGATTACGAAAGAGGCTATCTTTGAGGCCCTTGAACACCCCAGGGATATTTCTCCCCAGATGGTAGATGCACAACAAGCAAGGGTGGTGCTGGATTACCTCTATGGGTTCAATCTCAGCCCCTTTCTCTGGAAGAAGGTAAGACCTGGACTTTCTGCTGGGAGGGTGCAGTCGGTTGCACTGCGGTTTATTTGTGAGAGGGAAAAGGAGATTCAAGCTTTTAAAACTCAGGAATATTGGTCGGTTAAGTCTAATCTTTCTACTTCAAGAGAAGGTTCATTAGACACCCTCTTTTCAGCAGAACTTGCTGAGATTGATGGTGAGAAGCTGGATAAATTTCATATTAAAGATCAGGCTGGTGCGGAGGAGATTGTCGGGAAGTTAGAAGATGCAGTATATAAGGTTAAAGAGATTCGTCGAAAAGAAATAAAGCGTAATCCGGCACCTCCATTTACAACCAGTACTCTTCAACAGGAGGCTTCACGCAAGTTAAGGTTTTCAGCAAAAAGAACTATGTCCATTGCTCAGAAGTTGTATGAGGGTATTGCAACAGAAGATAGTATGAAAGGGCTGATTACTTATATGCGTACGGACAGTGTTAATCTTGCTGAGAGCGCGCTCTCTGATATGAAAAGGAAAATTATTGAACTGTTTGGAAAGGATTTTGGCCTGAAAATGGCCCGGAAGTTTAAGCAGAAATCGAAGAATGCCCAAGAGGCTCACGAAGCCATTCGCCCCACAGATTTTTCATTAACACCGGAAGAGATTCGGTCCTATTTAACCTCTGATCAATTTAAGCTTTATGATCTCATCTGGAAAAGAACGTTAGCTTGCCAAATGGCTCAGGCTTTGCTCGATTCGGTTTCGGTTGATATTGTGGCCAAAGGCTCTTATCTTTTTAAAGCTACAGGATCAACCATCAAATTCCCTGGTTTTATGAAAATCTATATTGAAGGAAAAGATGATGATGGTGATGAAAACAAGGGTATGTTGCCTCAACTGGAAAGAGATCAAATTTTAACTCTTATTGATCTTGTTCCTGAGCAACATTTTACTCAGCCTCCTCCCCGTTATACCGAGGCTACTCTGGTAAAGACACTGGAAGAATATGGTATCGGACGACCCTCAACTTATGCCAGCATTATCGATATTCTTCAGACGAGGAAGTATGTTAAGTTAACAGATCGAAGGTTTTTCCCGGAGGATTTAGGACTGACGGTCAGTCAACTTTTAGTTAACCATTTTCCACAATATGTTGACTATCAATTTACTGCTCAGATGGAAGAAGAACTGGATGAAATTGCTCGGGGAGAGATTTCGTGGAAACCTGTGGTTCGTAATTTTTGGAAACCTTTTATTAATCTTTTGGACAAGAAAGACAATGAATTAAAAAGATCTGATATTATTGATGAAGAAACAGAAGAAATATGTCCCCAGTGTGGTGCGCATCTTGTTATAAAGCTTGGACGTTATGGCAAGTTTTACGGATGTAAGGGTTATCCTAAATGCAGGTATATTCGTCCATTGGATGATAAGGAGGGAGAAACAGAGAATCAGAGTGTTGCCATTGAAGAAAACTGCGAAAAATGTGGCAAGCCCATGATTATTAAAGCTGGTCGTTATGGGAAATTTATTGCCTGTTCAGGTTATCCCCAGTGTAAAAACGTTCGATCTCTCAATAAACCCGTAAGTTTGGGGATTAAATGCCCTGAATGCAGGGAGGGCGATATTGTTGAGAAAAAGACTCGCAGAGGTAAACTCTTTTACGGTTGTTCTAATTATCCCAAGTGTGATTTTGCAACATGGGATAAACCAGTGGAAGAAGCATGTCCCAGTTGTGGAAATCCGATACTGGTAGAAAAAGAGAGTAAGCGAGATGGAATAGTCATAAGATGTGTGAAAAAAGAATGTAGCTATAAAAAGACCCTTTCTAATGAGTAAAGACTGTTGTTGCTTGAAAGCAATCTGCCAATGGGTAATTAAAAAAGAGACATTAGCATTGCTTTTTTTTATACCCTTTCTTTCCCTTGGAGAGGGGATAGGAGAAGGGAGTAGCCTTTCTTCGCTTCCCGATCCCGACTATTCTGATGAGCTTCCCACATACATCTTCCCTTTAGTAGAAAAGATAAAATATATCATACATCCTGTGCTTGGTTTGCCTGTTGTAGTAGTGGCCGGCGAAAGCTTGACTTCTATAGTTAAGTCGAATGATGGGGAAAAGACTCAAGACTGGGTTGTGAGAATATCCACCCACGACAAAGTGAGTCAGACCTACACCTTAACCGATGTAAAATGTGATTACGATATTTTATCTGGCAGTTATACTGTGACTGGAATCATTCCTTCTCAAACGCCACGAGAGGTTTTTGATCTTACTATTTCAAGTGAGAACTCAGGCCTGTCTGATATTCAACCTAATGCAGTGAGGGTCATAAAGGAATTTAAGGATGATTATCGTTTTGTCCATTTAACCGACCTTCATATAGGGGACCCTAGAAGTTACTTGGTACCTCCTGGTGATGAAAACAATGATGCTAATCCTTTAAGCATTGTGGGACAAGTTTTAGCAGAAATTTCTTTTTTTGACCCTGAGTTTGTTCTTTTCAGTGGCGATCTGGTTTTTGGTGGCCCTTATTACCTGGAATATCTCTGGGCATGGGAGATCTTGAGCAGTTTTGATCTTCCGATTTTTATGGTTCCCGGGAATCATGACGGCTATGCGAGTGGCGGCGGACTTTTACGGGATGGTTTGGAGTACTGGAGGCAGGTGATAGGACCACCCTATTATTCTTTTAACTATGGAGAGATGAACCATTTTGTTTGTGCAAATACCTATGATGGAACACTATCCCAGCGTGATGGTTTTTATTTCATTGTTAAAAAATGGGGAGGAACGTTAGGTCAGGAGCAAATAGAATGGTTGGGAGAGGATTTGGAAGAGGCTTCTCAGCAGGGAAGGGTTTCTATTGTTATGTGTCATCATGATCCCAGGGGAAACATTCACAGGTTGGGTGGTGAGAACAATCTGGCAGATGAGGATAATGATGGATATGCGGAAGCGACGGAATTTCTAGATATGTTTTTCAATCAGGAGTGGAATGATAAAAAAAGTGGCGAGGAGATGGTGAGAATCATAAGGCAAGGGGGGGTTAGTCATATTTTTTTAGGTCACATCCACAGTGATTTTATAGACTGGGATGAAGAAAGTGGTGCCTGGTGGGTTCACACCACTTCTGCTGGCAGCTCCACGATGAGCAGAGATGACTTCTGGGGTTATCGGATCATTGAGATAGAGAATAATCAGATTGTACGGGTGAATCAAACGGCTCCGGAAGGGGAAGAAATTCCACCGGGAGATAATAATCCGTCAAACAATCAAAAATGGGATTACCAATCGTATCCAAGCAACAATATCGTTATTACGACTGAAGGGAGTAATGATGGAACATCAACCATGGTTGTCCAGGAGGTAACGAATTATTTAGAAACCAGTGTTTCTGGAGTTTTAAAGTTTTACATGCCTTGGGTAAAGGAAGACGATAATGGACAAAATAATTATGGATATCAGATTTCAGGTGGAACCATCCGCCAGGTTGCCAGAAGCGGAACTGATGGAGATGGAAGTAAATTGATTTTTTATGTAGAAACGGAAGTTGATCCTGGTGAAACGACAAAGGTAACTATGGAATACAGTCAGTGAATATTACTTTTTCACTTCGGGAGAAAAAGACGCTTGATACTTGATTCTTAAAGCGGTCTGCCGGTGAGGTTGTAGTGCTTTTCCAGTGTGCTGAAGGTATCTTTTAGATGGTTGTCTTCCAGTTTTTTTAAAAACTGAACGTGAAGGCTTTGCCTTCTTCCCACCATACTAAAGCCTCTAACCGAGCCTAAAAGGCTAAAAGACAATGGGTTGCAACAAAACTCTTTATCCTTGTTTTCAATTGCAGGAGTCTTAAATCTTACAAGCAATAGATTCCTCTTATCATATAATTTTTCATCTACCAGGATACAAACCCCACCCTGTGAAATATCTCTGAAATCTCCTTTTAGAGCTGTTGTGTCTAAAATCCTTTTATAATCAGTATGAAAGTATTGCTCATCCAGACTTGAATGTTTAGGATTGGCAAGATCTAAGTTGCTGTTTGGGTAGATGTTTTCTATATACTGGTATGCTTTCTTACCTTCATCTAATGATTGATGCAGTATCTCTCTTATGATGTTAACCTCTCTTTTTTTGATTAAATCGTAAAATATTTGAGGGAGTTCGAAAAATTCTACCTCTTCCTGCAATTTAAAATGATAGCGTTGGTCATCTCTGGGATCTTGACATTCCATATTTGCCCAGGAAGAATACATTCTTTTAACGACAGCTTGAATGACGAATTGTTGTTCATAACGTGAATGTTTGAACTGCACCAGAATGTTGTCGTCGCGGTTGAGTTTAAAATCTTTATCCAAAGGCTTAATTCCCATAGAATATGGATAGAGAGTGAGAATCTCTCCTTCGCAAGTCTCATCTCCTTTGATTAATCTAACCTTTTCGGTGCGGTTCTCCCCTGCAAAATCATTAAGTATTTTGGGATCTATTTTTTTTGGGTCATTTACCTGTATAAAGATTTTGTAAATGATCTCGTTGATTTTGTTGCCTATATCAATGATCTCTATTTTTTTGTTTAATGTCATAGTAAGATTGTAAAAATTATGGTTTGGAAATTTTATTATTTTTCAAGCAATCAGGTACTCTCTGCATCTGATAGACCTGAGCTTTTGGAGTTTGAGGAAGTGCTTTGTTCAGGAAGTGCTTTCACAGGAAGCTTTATTTTAAATATGGTTCCCTTGGGTTCTCTCTTCTGTACTTCTATGGTACCCCCGTGATTGTTAATGATTTGAGCTGAAACGGTAAGTCCTAGACCGGAACCTGTGGACTTACTACTAAAGAAAGCATCAAATAATTTATCCATATCGTCATCTGAGATACCTACTCCGGTATCAGCAGTTTCAATTATTACCCACTGATCCTCCTCATTTGTGGTGGAGAACGTGATTGTGCCCCCATCGGGCATAGCCTGTATGGCATTTTGAATGAGGTTGATCAATACTCTTCTTACCTGGTTTTCATCTATGAAGAGCATGGGGAGATTAGGGTCAAGATGTTCTTCAATGCTGATATTGTTTTCTTCTGTTTCGAAGCTTAAGACTTCGATGGAATTCCTTACAATTCTGTTAATATCAACGGTGTCACATTTAGGAACCGCAGGTTTAGCAAAGTAGAGAATATCTGTTAGAATGTTTTCCATGCGACCTATTTCTTCTACGATGATTTTCACATAGTTTCTATTCAATTCCCCATCGTGATCTTTTTTCAGGATGCGCCGTGCAAAACCTCCTATAACGACCATAGGATTCCTGATTTCGTGAGTTACTTTAGCGGCTACTTCACCCACAGCTGATAATCGTTCGTAACGGATGAGCTTATCACGATTTTCTTGCAGTTCATTGTAAGCATTACTCAGCTCTTCCACCTTCCCTTCTAAGCTTTTGTAGAGATGTGAATTTTCAATGGCAAGACTTGCATGGTTAGCAAATGTTATTAATTGTTCTACATCTTCATCATGGATAGGTTTTCTATTGATAAAGTTATCAGCCAGGAGTACTCCCAAAGGGATACCTCTGTATATGAGGGGAACCAATGCAAAAGAGTCAGTTCCTAAAAGTCTGATAAAATCTTCATCAATAAGGGGATTATTTTTCCCGTCTGTTATATTAAAAGATTTGTTTTCATATAAGGTTTGGGTAAAGATGTTTTCAGTCCCAGTAAGTGGTAGTTTCATTTGCTTAACCAGGTTATTTATTGGTTCATCTTCTTTCGATAATTCTCCATGACGGGATTCGAGAAGTTCCTTAAGTGTGTGTTTCTCCTGCGCCAGTCTTTCCCAGATTTTGTATGCCTCTTCAGGAGAAAGAGAACCAGTAGCGATCTCTCCTTCCAGCATAGTTGCTTCTTCGTTAATTAAGAAGAGAAAAGCCCTGTTAAAACCCAACGCTTGATATGCAGTAACGCCTATTAGTATCATGTGAAGAATCTCATCCAGCTCTCTGGTACTTAAGAGAACTTCACTAATTTCGTTCATAATGGAGAGTTCTGCAACTTTGTGTTGCAATCGGATATCACTTCTTGCTTTTTCTGTTTCAGCTTTTTTCCTATCGGTTATATCTCTAAAGATGGCAGTAAGGCTGTGTTCTCCTATTCCTAAGGGAATGTAAGAAACCTCTACTGGTAATTCTGTGCCATCTTTTCTTGATCCTATTCCCTCGAATAGTAATCTTGTGGTTTTTGAAGATTTAATTTCCATACGTCTTTGGATGTTTTTTTCGTGGGTTTCTCTAAGTCTTTCTGGCATCAGGTCAAGAATGGATTTCCCTATTACTTCATCTTGTGTGTATCCAAAAACCTCTACAGCTTTTTTATTCAAAAAAGTTATTTTGCCTCCTATTCTGGTTGAAACAATGGCATCATTAGCATTTTCCAATAGGCTACGATAACGTTCTTCTGCTTGTTTCAATTCAGTTTCAAGGGTTTTAATTTCAGTGGTATCTCTTACAATCTCTATTATTGACAGGCTTCCATCGACATTCTTGACAGGTGAAGCAGTTAATTCTACCCATCGTTCCCCTTTAAGTTGAGTCGTGTATCTGAAGTTGGATTGTCCTTTATTTATAATTTCTTTAATGGGGCATATCTGACAAGGCTCGTTTTCCCCCATTAAAGTCTGGTAGCAAAGGCTGCCAGTTTGATCTCCAAACATGTCTATGGCGGCCCGGTTCATGAAAGAGATTAGATAATCCTCTTCCATTACTATGACTCCTTCATTCATGCTGGCAAATAGTAAATCTAATCTATCTTTTTGTAGTTTGAACGAACGGTCTAGCTCGATTCTTTCAATCGTTTTCCCTATTCTTTCAGATACAGACTGCAATAATTCCATCTCTTCTTCTAAAAAAGATTTGCTTTCGGTGTAATTTACATTGATGCTTCCACGGAGTTCCCCTTTAATCTTTATGTCAGAAGAGATAAAATTATTACCGGTGAGATAGGTTGATTCAGTGCCATACGTTTTTCCGTCCAGGGTAATCGTGGTTATGGCTATTTGAGGAAATTGCATGCTTTGGGAAATATGGAGGGTTATCTTGGGGAGTAAATCTTCTGGGGTTTTATGTTTTTCGATATCATGACTTATATTATGCAAACAATTGAGTTCCTTTATTCTTTTCAGCAACTCATGGGTAATCTTCCCCGTTTCTTCTACACTATTGACATTCAAGATATCAGCTTTTTCTTCCTGATCTTCCATGTAAAAACATTTGTTTTCTAGTTATTGTTTGCTATAGGTGCAATCTCTTTAAGGTACATTGTTGCGGTGATTTTATTGCCCTTGGTGTTAAAAGAGATTTCATCCATCAAGTATTCGACGATAAAAAGTCCTCTTTTTGCAGGAATGTCAAGGTGATTTTCCTTAAGCTGTCTGGAAAATTTCTCTACATCAAACCCTTCTCCTTCATCTTTTACGGCAAGAGTAAATTTTTCAGCGTTAAAGTCTAGCGTAATTGAAATTTTTTTCTCGGTATTTCCCCCGTTACCATGAATTAACGCATTGGTTAAAATTTCATCGGTGCACACAGATATATTGTTGAGTACATTCTCATTATCGATACCGCGCCATTGACACTCCTTTATGATGTAAAATACTGCTGAAGGAAGAAGGTGGGGATAACTTGGTATAGTTATTTCTGTTCTATTCTTTACGTTTTGGAGTAACTTGTCGGTACCCAGCGATAATTCTCTTAGTCTTAATCCTTTACGAATAACATTTTCTACTTGCTTTATGGTGAAAGGTTTAGTTATGAAATTGAAAGCTCCTTTGTTGAGGGCGAAAGTGGCATTTTTAATATCACCATAACCGGATATGACCGCAATGGGAATCCTGGGATTAATTTCCCTACTCTTTACAATGAAAGTTGATCCATCCATCTGGGGCATCTTTAAGTCTGTGATGATAAGATCAATCTTTTCAGATTTAAGAAGGTTTAACGCTTCTAAGCCATCCTGTGCTGTTATTGGTATCAAATCCAGTTGTTCAACTATTTTTGATAAAACACTGCGTATTTTTTCTTCATCATCTATGATTAGAATAACCTGTCTCACTATATTCCTCCCATTTAATCTTTGCTTTATGTTTGATCAGAAATACTTAGACTATTTAATGGTAGATTCATTTTGTAATGAGCAGTAGTTTATGGAGGATCTTTTGTTAGATGCAACTGTTCAAATATGTGGTAAAGGTGTATCTTGCAGCTTAAGAGTGGGGGAATTAGTCGGTAAAACTCTAACAATCTTTTTTCGATTTTAGAAACTGGGCATTAAAGTGTATGTCTTGTTAGGACAAATGCTACGTATTATTGACCCTTTCTTTTAACTCCTTACCTACTTTAAAAAAGGGTCTTTTCTTTGGTGATACATCAATAATCTGACCAGTTTTAGGATTCCTTCCTTTTCTCTCCTTATAATGTCTTATTTTAAAACTTCCCAATCCACGAATCTCAATACTTTCTTCTCGTACCAGAGCTTCAGTCATGGAATCAAAAATTGTATTGACTGCCAGTTCCGCGACTTCGTGAGTTACTCCAACTTTCTCTGAGACATATTTAATCAGTTCAGACTTGATCATCTTACACTCCTTTCTATTTCAGACAACTGGATGGTAGATAGTGTTATTATAAGATTATTACAGAAGGAACAACTTAAAAAAACTACAAAGAAATATCGTCAAAAAGAAATTGCATGCAAATTCATTCGTCAGCATTGAGCTAATACATGATTAAAAAAATGAACATTGTTTTGGGTCTAAAAGTGTTAAGTTGTTATATTAATAATATTTTTACATATGTATGTCAATAAAAAAACATAGTTTTTATTTGCCTCATTAGAAAAAATAAAAGGGTTAGTGGAAGTCTCTAATGGTAGCTGAGCATAAGCTCACATTTTAGAGGAAAGGAAAAAATGCTTGACAATGGTATTATTTCGGAATATAATATTTCGGAAACTAAATAATAGGAGAAGTAAGTGATGACCAAACGGATGCATGCCTTTAATGATTTAGAAGAAAAGATTATGGAAGTAAAGGACTTTTATATCGAGTTCTTTAAAAAGACTTTAGTAATGGGCGGCAGAAAATCTGGTTTTGATTTTACCCTTTCGGAAATTAAAGCACTGAGCGCTTTTAGAGGAGATAAAGATTATACCATGGGGGAGCTGAGTAAAAATGCCCAGGTAGCCATGCCCAGCATGACCGAGATGGTCGACAAGTTAGAAAAGCATGGAATAGCTGAACGGCACAGGGATAAAAACGATCGTCGGGTGGTTAAGGTAAGACTTACCTCAAAAGGGAAGGGATTAAGAAAGGAATTTATGCAGAAGCGGCTCGAAGAGATGAAGGAAATCTTTGGGAAGTTGAGTGAAATTGAACTGAATGATTTAATTGAATCTTTGAAAAGAGCTCGACGTATCCTGGAAAAGGTTGAGATTAACCTTAAGTGAGATGATATTTTGCTGACATAGATGAAGATACAGGGTACAGGGGGCAGGATAATGGAATTGAGGAATTAAGGAATTTTGGAATTGCGAATTGAGAAAATCCCTAAATCCCTTAATTCCTGAATCCCTAAATTTCTTGCAGTTTGTTTCTAATTTAGATATTTGAATTTCTAGTTTGCCATTTCCATCATGGGTAATGTATCACATTCCATAAGGAGGTATCAATGGATTCAGCTAGCACGACCATGACATTCATCGTTGCTTTACAAGCTTCAATCATGCTTGGCCTATTACATGGCATCAGCCCCTGCGGTCATTCCTGGCCCATCCTGGCCCCATTTTGTATTACGGCAAAGAGTATGAGAAAGTGCATCAATGTCTGGTTTTTTTTCTGCCTGGGGACAACCATTGCCTGTCTGATCCTGGGTGTTATATTCGGCATGCTCGGTTCTTTCATCCCGCCCTCATGGGACATCTATTTCGGGATAGGAACCGCAGGTATTCTGGTCATCCTGGGTGTTGTTGTCATTTTAAAGCCCCACTGGCTCCATTTTGAAGATGAAGAGGAGGAAAAAATCCTCAAACAGTCACTCGATAGCAATGAGCAGGCACTCCGGTTCACCACCAGCAAAAGAAGATTCAAGCACGGAATCTACTGGGGGATGTTTTCCATAGGGTTCATTAACATGATCATCCCTTGCCCCACTGCTGCGGTGATGTATACCTATGCGCTGGTTGCCAAAAGTGTCCCTGTAGGCACCACCATTTTTCTGGCTTATGCCCTTACCACATCGTTCGTTTTGCTCATCGTTACCTATTCGTTAGGTAAAGCCACTCTTTTCTTCAAGAAACTGGGCCAGGAGAAGTATGAGGTGCTTATTACCCGAATAAGCGGTGTGTTCATTGCAGGTTTTGGCCTCTACATGATTGTTGTTGAAAGCAGCGCGCTATTCTCTTGAAACTGGATACGCCCATTGCGTTTTCTGGCATCTACTAGGTTTTTGGAAGGAGATTCATATGCAAATTGCAGCAATAATAGGAGACTATACATACAGCAAACCATTTGCTGAAGTGTCTCGAAATCTGAGAAAGAGGTTCAAAGGGGAGGTAGAATTAACATATCATTTCTGTCTGCGTCATCAGGCCTTTTCTGAAAAGCAGCTTAATGAGATGGAAGGAGATATCAGCCGTTCAGAGATCATCTTGCTCTGTATGGTCTTTGATGAAGCAGTTTTAAATATTTTAAAGAGGTATAAAAACCAGGATAAGACATTCATCATATTAGCCTCGGTTGGTGAGGGAATGCGGCTTACACGCCTGGGTAAATTTAATGTTGGAGAGATAGCAGATTCCTTTGCGGACTCCAAAGTAGCAAAGGTCTTTTCGTTACTTAAAGGATTAACTGGAAAAAGCAGTGCCATGGATGTGCGCAGACTTCTTAGCATGGCTGATAACATACTTAAGGTGCTCCGTTTTGGAAAATGGAAGGATGCATACAATTATGTCCTGGCCTGGAAATACTTCTTTCATGGAGGAAAAGAGAATATTCTCAACCTGTTTCTTTTCATCCTGGCCGAATACTATGGTTTTAAGGTGAAGTATAAACCTCCTACTGAGGTGCCGGAGTTATTTATCGCTCATCACAGGGCAAAAGAGCTTTTTACTTCAGTGGATGACTATCTTAAATGGTATCAGTTGCCTTATTGGATGCCCACTAATGGTAGGAAAAAGAAACCTATGGTAGGAATCTTTTTCTATAGCCAGAGGTATCAAAGTGAAGATACCAGGGACTTGGAAGCAGTGATTGACAGACTGGAGTCAAAAGGGATTGGTGTAATCCCTGTAATAAGCATCGGGCCGGAAAAGGTGAAGGCAATCAAGAAGTTTTTCCTGACGGATAACAGTCCCAGGATTGATGCGTTGATAAGTTTTCTCTATTTCAGGATAGAAGGTGGCCCCTTGGGAGGGGATTATGAAGGGTTTGAACGCCTTTGCAAAAAGATGAATATACCGCTGATTAATTATATTTATTCAGGATATTCAACCTGTGATGAGTGGCGAGAACGTCAGGAAGGTCTGTTCCCGCTGGAGACGACTATTGCTATTACCTTACCGGAGTTAGATGGATTAATTGAGGGAGTTATTGTCTCGGCACATAAAGACCTTTCAAGGGGAAAGGAAACCATCCGGGTTGCTACTCCGATAGAGGGTAGAGTGGAGCGGGCGGTTGATCGAACACACAACTGGCTTAAACTCAAATATATGTCTAATCAGGATAAAAAAGTTGCCTTTATACTATTCAATTATCCACCTGGAAAAGATAATATTGGCAGTGCGGGAAACCTTGACACCTTTGAAAGTCTCATACGGCTCTTGGACCGCATGCGTGAAGAAGGTTATACCGTTTCAGGATATCCTAAAACCCGCCATGAATTCATCAGACTCATTACCAAAAAAAATGTGGTCAACCAGAGTAATTGGACATCTATTGCAAAAGTGAAAGCAAACTCTCTAAAAATTCCTCTATCACAGTATGAACAATGGTTTTCAGAGATTCCTACCTCGTGTCAGAAGGAGATTACGGAAACCTGGGGAGATCCTCCTGGCTCCATTATGGCAGATGAAGAATATCTCTATGTCCCGGGGCTTCAGTTTGGGAATGTCTTCGTAGGTTTTCAGCCTGCCCGGGGGGTCCATGCAGATCCCAGTAAGACCTATCATGACACAGCTCTCCCTCCTCATCACCAGTATTTAGCTTTTTACCGTTTTATTGAACAGGTGTTTGAGGCAGATGTAATGATCCATTTTGGCACTCATGGAACCCTGGAATTTCTTCCAGGGAAGCAGGTTGCCTTATCTGAAAGCTGTTTCCCCGATATATTTGTCAGTAATCTTCCGCATCTTTATTTCTATACCTGCAGTAACCCCTCTGAGGCGATGATTGCTAAAAGGAGAACTTACGCAGCGTTAGTGGATTATATGACCCCACCTATGATTGTCTCGGACCTATACGGTATATTTGCAGAACTGGAAACAGACATCCATAACTACTATTACTTTAGAGAGCAGAGTCCTGCCAGAGCTAAAACATTGAAGGAGAGTATCCTGGAAAAGGCTAAAGAGAATAATCTGGTGGATATTGAAGCTGAAGATGTAGATATGAGCAATCTCTATAATGATTTGAGTGAGATGAAGGGGTCCATGATGACCAAAGGGGTCCACGTAATGGGAAGACCCTTAAAAGATGATGAACTGGTGGATTTTGTGCTTGGGGTGGTGCGTTTTGACCGGGGTGAAATCTCCTCTTTACAAAGGTCTCTTAGCTCTGGTTATGGGATTGACTGGGATGAAGCACGTCAGAACCCCTCCAAGGTTCTAAAAGGCGGAAAAGTGATGGGAGCCCTGTGTGATGAGATTAATGCACAGGCCAGAACCATCCTTTCCGATGTTGTGAAGGATAAAGCATCACTTAAAAAGGCAATTAAAAAGCATGCAAAAAATAAATTGTCCAGGGAAGATACCAGGAAACTGGTTGAAACCCTTGAATTTGCCCAGGAACTGGCAAAAAATTTGGAGAAGAACCGAGAGATCGACCAGATGATCAAAGCACTATCTTTTGAGTTCATTCCCCCGGGGTTGGGTGGAAACCCCATTCGCAGTCCCAGTGTAATGCCCTCGGGGAGAAATCCCTATCAGTTTAATCCTGAACTGGTTCCCACTACTTTAGCCTGTGATAGAGGAGCAATCGTCGCCAATCAGGTGATTGAGAATTATCAAGGGGAAAATGAGGGATGTCTTCCTGAAACAGTGGGAGTGATTCTCTGGGGATTTGAGACTATGAAGACTCAGGGTGAAACAGTAGGTGAAATCTTCCAATTAATTGGGGTACGTACTAAACGTTCAGGTCTGGGGGATGTTACCGGTGTGGAACCTATCCCCCTGGAAGAACTCAAGAGACCCCGACTGGATGTTGCCGTGGAAATCTGCGGTATCTTTCGAGATACCTTTCCTGTCCTTTTGATGCACCTTGACCGTGCCTTTCGGATGGTTGCTGCTCTTGATGAGCCAGAGGAAATGAATTTTATCCGAAAACATTCCATTGCTATTCAAAAATCACTGGAAAAGGAGGGGATACCCAGGGAAAAGGCAGAAATCCTTGCCCGGGCAAGGATCTTTGGTCCTTCTGCCTCTAACTATGGGACTGATGTTACAGACCTTATTGAAACTTCGGAATGGGAGGAGGAGGATCAAATTAGCGATCTCCATATATCCAAAATGGCGCATGTTTATGGAGATGTTTATCACGCCTTCTCCAGCGAGTCCACCTTTAAAGAAGTTCTGGATACGGTAGATGTTGTTTCCCAGGTGAGAGATAATGAAGAGTACGGTGTTG
>CBDTTR010000004.1:0-25346 GCA_965363405.1 uncultured bacterium
GTTTCGCTACGGTTTTCTGCG
Source organism: uncultured bacterium (assembly GCA_965363405.1). Taxonomy (GTDB): domain Bacteria; phylum Desulfobacterota; class WTBG01; order WTBG01; family WTBG01; genus WTBG01. The sequence continues at coordinate 22 of CBDTTR010000004.1, forward strand.
CCTCGCTACGATACCTACTGCAAAATCTGGGTTTTAAATTCAATCTGATAGGTTTCTGGTGATTTCCCCAGTGCTTTATCAAAATTGTTCAGTGAATTGATATAGTCTACAATAGCCCTGGTTGCTCTGCATTTGGCTGATGTTAATTCTTCCTGGACCCTCAACACATCCACGCTGGTAGACATGCCGAGATTCATTCTCTCCTCTTCTACTTCCAGGTTCTTTTCTGCAAATCGTTGTGCTTCCTGGGTTGCACTGATCCGTTTGTGGCTCGATTCAATTTCCCTTAAGGATTCCTTGACTTGAAGTTCGATCTTTCTTTCCAGACTCTTAAGTGATGTTTCTGCCTTCTCCATCTCCAGCTTGCTCTTCTGATAGTTGCTCTTTGCCCAACGGTTTCCTAAAGGTATTTCCATTCTAAATCCCACCAGCCAGGAGTAATCCCCACTAGAATTCATATTCTTCACACTTTTATTGTAGTGACCTTCGGTTGCATTGATGCCATAACTTGCCTGCAAATCGAATATGGGAAGCATTGCGTTCCTGGCAACTTTGTTGGCTACCTTGAGATTCTTAAGATGAATATTCGCCTCTTCATGGTCAGGTCTGTTTTTGAAAGCTATTTTGAGATAGACTTCTTCCTCCATAGGCGAGAACTTATTAAAATCGGGTTTGTCAACAAGTTTGATGATTTGATCTTGAAAGGGTAGATTTAGAGTTTCCATTAGGAGATCCTCAGCATCATCCACATTGTTTTCTGCCAGGATAACAGATTCTTCCCGGGATGCGACACCCGCCCTGGCTCGTAATATTTCAACTGAAGGGAGTTTTCCAACTTCCACAAAGGCCCTGTTTCTCTCCATGAGATTCTTCGCCAATTGGAGTGAAGATTTATTTGCTTCAAGAATGTGCTGACTGAGATAAAGATTCCAATAGATCTGTTGAAGGCCAGTGATCAATGTGATCGTCTTGTCTCTAAGTCTAGTTTGCGAGATGTCTTTATTGTTGCTGGAGATTATAATTCTTGATTTGTTGAGGTTAATACCAAAATTTCTTAACAGAGGTTGATTAAGTGAGAAGACAAGATTAGAGTGGTAAGTGGGGCTTACGTACTGCCAGAAAGAATTGGTCTCATACTTATTGGTAGTAAATTTTAATTCCCCCAATCCACCCGTGATGAGCTTCTTGGAAAGGTTAAACTCATAGTCAATGGTCTCTTGCTCATATGATTTGTTTGGACCCACTCCGTTTATTAAAGTAGTAGGAGAAAACACCATTTTTTTATCCTGAAGTGAGAATCGAGCTAAGGGATCAAACCCAGCTTTTTCTTTTGTGATTTCCTTTTCCTGCAAGTAAGGGTTATACTTTTCAACTTTTAAATCCAAATTGTTGTTTAACATGAGTTCAATGCATTCCCCAAGAGATAAGGCCAATTCCCCCTCAGGATTAGCTGCTTCTTGACCATGACAGAAAGAAGGAGCAACACCATTGAAGCATAAGAGAAAGCAAAAGATTATTAAAAACAGTATAGTTCCTGTTTTGTGAAAAAAACCTTGATTTATCATAGATCTATTATTTATATGGTTCATAAAAAGCTCCTCCTCAAATTATGTCGATATATCGTTTTATATGCTGGTTCTATAAAGTAATATCAGAATTTTTGAGGAAATTCCAGAACCTTTTCACTTGACTAAATAAATTTGTCTTATAAAATACTTCTCTCGCAGCGATCTGTCTTTAATGCAATTATCATATCGTGAAATATTTTTATTTAGAAAAAATTGGGAAGCAATTATATGGAAAGAATAATTAATAGAGCAGACAGAAAAATTATCTTCATTTTACTTTTCATCTTATGGATACACAAATTCCTGTTTTTACCAGTAGCCGGTGCCTCTACCCCACCACTCTTTAAGGTGGATGCTAAGGCTGCGGTTCTTCTTGACGCCTTGTCTGGCCAGATCATATTTGAACAAAATCCGCAGCAAGAGATTGCTCCAGCAAGTCTTGCTAAACTTCTGACATTATATTTGGCCTATGATGCATTGAACATGGGATTGGTCAAACCAGAAGATAAAGTGCTAATCAGTAAAAAAGCATGGGCAACCCAAGGTTCAAAAATGTTTGTCGAGGTAGATACAAGAGTAGAGTTTAAAAAACTTCTAGAAGGGATAGCATCTATTTCTGGAAACGATGCCTGTGTTGCTGTAGCAGAGTACTTAGCAGGTTTGGAAGAAGCTTTTGTTGCCAGAATGAATGAGAAAGCAGGCTCCCTCGGAATGGTTCACTCCCAATTTAAAAATGTCAATGGTCTGTCTGCAAAAGGTCAGTACACCACGGCTTCGGATATAGGAATCTTAAGCTATCATTACATAAAAGACCATCCCGAAGCGCTAAAGATTCACTCTATCAGGAAATTCGCTTTCGGGGGGATAACCCAGCACAATAGAAACGGACTGCTTTGGTTAGATGAAGGAGTAGATGGTTTAAAAACAGGATGGATTGATAATACAGCTGGTTTTCACCTGGTTGCTACAGCCAAAAGAGATGATCAAAGATTTATCGCTGTAGTGATGGGGGCAAAAGATCAGAGAACAAGGGAGAATGAGGCATTCAAACTGCTAAACTATGGTTTTAAAAACTTCTCTACTGTAAAGATGTTTAATGAGAATGAAGTTATAGAAAAGGTGAGTGTCTGGAAGGGGAAGTCCAATCATGTTTACCTCATAACAGATAAGCCCGGTATTGTTACAATCCCTCTTAGAGAAGAGCAGATCCCCTCCTTGATTAAGAAAATTCCCAAAAGAATTTTTGCCCCTATAGAGAAAGGAGAAAAGATAGGGGAATTGAAAATCACCATGAAAGGGAAATCACTAAAGGAGGTTGCTCTTGTCGCTCAGGATGAAGTACCATCAGGAAATTTCGCCAAGCTTTTGATTCATACGACTCTTCTCTCTTTCATTTTACCACCCTATGGAGGATGGATAATAGTGTTAATCTTGCTCCTGTTTGCGGTTGCAGTAAGCGCAATCAGAAGAAAAGCAAGATAGCCCATCCGCTATCCATGACTCACAATATGCAAGCCCTTTGTTGCCAATACACTTCTTGACTTTTAAGGTTAATGTAGTATAGTCGCTGGAATGGGGAAACATGGCCTTCAGATTGTTTTATTTATGATATCCATTATAGAATGAATACCGTAGCCATCATACCTTCCCGCTATTTTTCTACCAGGCTGCAAGGGAAGCCGCTGATAGATATTGCTGGCAAACCCATGGTTCAAAGAGTCTATGAGTCAGCTCAGAAGGCTCAATTGGTTGACCAGGTTATTGTGGCAACTGATGACAGGAGGATTTTAGAAACTGTAATCGGTTTTGGTGGGAAGGCTGAACTTACATCTTCCAGTCATTTAAGCGGGACAGACCGGATAGCAGAAGTTGCCGATCATCTTGCCTGTGATATTGTAGTCAATCTCCAGGGAGATGAGCCCCTTATAGAGCCAGGGTTGATTGATGAGGTGGTAGGGCTAGTTGTGGATAACCCGGACATTTACATGGCATCAGCAAAGTCACCAATAAGGCAGATAGAACAGCTTGTAGATATCAATGTGGTAAAGGTGGTGTCGGATTACGATGATTATGCCTTATATTTTTCCCGTTCTCCCATACCGTACTGCTCCACTGAAGACGAGGATGTACCCGCACCCATAGGATTTAAACATATCGGTCTCTATGTCTATAGAAACGAATTTTTAATGAAATTTGTTGCACTAAAACCTTCACCTTTGGAAAGACAAGAAAGGCTTGAGCAGTTGAGAGCATTGGAAAATGGCTATCGAATCAAGCTGGTTTGTACAGAATATGATTCCATAGGAGTAGACACATCAGAAGATGTAGAGCGGGTTATTAAAAGGATTAATGAGCTTGGGAGCTGACAGACAATCATTAACCATCTGCTGGAACTAGCTGGGTATTTAACATGAAATCAAAGTTAATTTTTGTTACAGGTGGTGTACTTTCTTCCCTGGGGAAAGGACTGGCATCAGCCTCGATTGGCGCCCTCCTTGAGGCCAGAGGATTAAAAATCACACTTCAAAAACTTGATCCATACATAAATGTTGATCCTGGGACAATGAATCCCTTTCAGCATGGCGAAGTTTTTGTGACGGATGATGGTGCAGAAACGGATTTAGATCTTGGACATTACGAAAGGTTTACTACAGCTAAACTGGGAAAGGATAATAATTTTACCACAGGACAGATCTATGATGCCGTTATAACCAAAGAACGAAATGGGGATTACCTTGGAGGAACCGTGCAGGTCATTCCCCATGTCACAGATGAGATAAAAAAGAACATTGTAAAAATTTCCGATGACGTGGATGTAATCATCGTTGAAATTGGGGGAACAGTAGGAGACATTGAATCGTTACCTTTCTTAGAAGCAATAAGACAGCTAAAAGGGGATTTAGGCAAGGAAAATGTGCTCTATATTCATGTTACGCTTGTTCCCTTTGTCAATACAGCAGGTCAGCTGAAGACCAAGCCCACTCAGCATAGCGTGAAAGAGCTTCGAGAAATAGGAATACAACCAGACATTTTATTATGCAGAACCGATCGCTTTCTCTCCGATGAAATAAAGGCAAAAATCGCCCTCTTTTGTAATATTGAAAAGGATGCGGTTATTACTGCAAAAGATGTAGAGAATATCTATGAAGTGCCGCTTCTCTTTCATCAGGAAGGGTTGGATGAAAAAATTGTTGAGAAGCTCAATATTTGGACAAGATCTCCCCGTTTGGATTCCTGGCGGAGGATTGTAAAAAGGTTGAAAGAACCGAAGTTCTCTACTACCATTGCCATTGTAGGTAAATATGTTGATTTGGAAGATTCTTACAAGAGTTTAAACGAAGCTTTATTTCACGGTGGCCTTGCTAATGAAACCCTGGTCAATTTAAAATTTGTTGACTCAGAACAGATTGAAAAAGATGGCACAGGTGATACCTTCTGTGATGTAGATGGAATCCTCGTCCCCGGGGGTTTTGGTAGCAGGGGGATTGAAGGTAAAGTAGAAGCCATACGATACAGCAGGGAAAATAAAATTCCATTTTTGGGTATTTGTCTTGGTATGCAATTGGCTGTGATAGAATTTGCCAAGAATGTTTGTAAGCTTAAAGGAGCTCACAGTGAGGAATTTGATCCCCATACTCCATACCCAGTTATTTACCTGTTAAAGGAATGGACTGACTATAAAAATCAAACAATCCAGAAAAGGGATGAGCACGCTGCTAAAGGAGGTACAATGAGGTTAGGGGCTTATCCTTGCAAATTGAAAAGGAAAACGAAGGCATATGAAGCCTATAGAAAACTGGAAATTTCCGAAAGACACAGGCACCGCTACGAATTTAATAACAGTTTTAAGGAAGACTTTATAAAAGCAGGTTTAGAATTGAGTGGAACCTCCCCTGGTGGTGAGCTAGTAGAAATTGTTGAAATTACTTCACACCCCTGGTTTTTGGCCTGTCAATTTCACCCTGAGTTTAAATCACGTCCTTTAACCCCCCACCCCTTATTTAAACATTTCATTAAAGCAACCCTGTAGTAACAGGTTAAAATCCATAGGAGGAAAAGATTTTATGCCTATATGTTCTTATGGAATATCCTTAAGGAAGTATTCTTGAGGAAGCATATTGACATATTGTCAATATGGAGTTATAAAATATGGTTTTAATAAATTGGGTTTTTTCATCTTGCCATCTCTCATTTTTTATTGATATAATGGTTAATAAGGGGTAGTCATTGACTAGGGAAATAAGAATAAAAAATATACCTGTTGGAGACAGCAATCCTTTAGTATTGATAGCTGGTCCTTGTGTTATTGAAGGATTGGACAGTACCCTTAATATTGCCAGTGCTCTAAAGGAAATCACAGCTTCTCTATCCATCCCTTATATATTCAAATCCTCCTATGACAAAGCCAACAGAAGTTCGCTCAGTTCATATCGAGGACCTGGTTTAGAAAGGGGTCTTGAAATTCTTCAGGAGGTGAAGAAGAAGCTCGGCATTCCTATACTATCTGATGTCCATCGATTTGAAGAAATAGAATCTGCAGCGGAGGTTCTGGATGTTCTTCAAATACCTGCCTTTCTTTCCCGGCAAACAGATTTTATCATTAAGGTAGCTGAAGCGGGTAGAACAGTTAATGTTAAGAAGGGGCAGTTTATGTCCCCCTATGAGGCAAAGAACATAATTGACAAAGTGATTTCAACTGGCAACCATAATGTGCTGGTTACTGAAAGGGGATTTTCCTTTGGCTATAATAATCTGGTTGCGGATATGCGCTCATTGGTTATCATGCGAGACATTGGTTATCCCGTGGTGTTTGATGCTACGCACAGTGTGCAGCTTCCAGGAGGGTTAGGGACTGCTTCGGATGGACAGCGACAATTTGTATCTTATCTTTCCCGTGCAGCTACTGCAGTCGGGATTGATGCACTGTTTATGGAGGTTCACTCACAACCGGATAGTGCTTTATGTGATGCATCAAACATGCTAGAATTGGATTCACTGCCGTTCTTGCTTAAGCAGATAAAGTCGATTGATAAAATGGTTAAAAGTGATACATATAAATAGAGCCCTAACATCGTTTTCTCTTGTCACAATTGGGAAGTTTAAATGATGGGTTAATTTATTCATTCCATGTTTGAAGCGGAAATTCTGTTTTAAATAAACATCTTGTATTTCAATGAGTTGCGTAGATATCGAGACGCTAGAAGTAAACATAAGCAAGGATAATTCGAGTATGGGCGAGAACGATTATTCCATGGATCAGGAGGAAGTTATCCGCCAAGCGAAGCGTGTGCTGAGAATTGAGGCAGAAGCCATAAAGAATATGGAAGGAAAGATAGATGAGAATTTTCCTAAAGCTGTTGGTCTGCTCAATCAATGCAGTGGGAAGGTGATCGTTATTGGTATAGGTAAGTCTGGTATCGTTTCCCAAAAGATTGCTTCTACTTTTGCCTGCACGGGAACTCCGGCTTTTTTCCTCCATCCAGCAGAAGGCATTCATGGTGATATTGGAATGATTGCAAAAGGCGATGTGGTTTTAGCCATATCTAACAGTGGGGAAACTCAGGAAATCATACAGCTTTTACCCATCATTAAAAGATTGGGAATAAGGTTAATCGTGATGACTGGTAACCTGCAATCCGTTTTAGCTAAAAGTGGGGATGTGGTGTTGGACACAGGAGTTGAACAAGAAGCATGTCCTTTGGGTCTTGTTCCCACAGCAAGTACTACCGCAATGTTGGCTATGGGCGATTCACTTGCCATTGCCTTGCTGGGGAAAAGGGGATTTAAAGAGGATGATTTTGCAATGCTTCATCCTGGCGGGACTCTAGGCAGGAAACTGCTGCTTCGAGTTGAAGATCTCATGCACAAAGGGGATGAGATTCCTCTTGTTAAGGAAGACACCTTGATGAAGCATGGCTTATTGGAGATGACTTCCAAAAGACTGGGGGTAACTGGAATTTGTAATGAGGGAGGCAAGTTTGTTGGAATCATCACCGATGGAGATTTGAGAAGAGCCTTGGAGAAAGAAGATGATTTGTTTAATCGTAAGGCTGGTACGATAATGACAAGGGATCCTAAAACCATTGCAAAAGGTGATTTGGCAGCTAAGGCTTTACAGATGATGGAGGAGTTCTCAATCACTTCACTTTTTGTCCTGATAGAAGATGGCAGTCAAAGACCCATTGGTATTATCCACATGCACGATCTATTAAAAGCTGGAGTAGTATGAAAAAGTTGAACAATGAGAAGCTTAAACCAATTAAGCTCCTCATTCTAGATGTTGATGGGGTCCTAACGGATGGAAAAATATTGTATAATGATAGAGGGGAAGAAACCAAAGCTTTTGATGTGAAAGATGGTCATGGAATCAAACTCCTGATGCGCTCCGGAACGGAGGTAGCTCTTATAACTGGAAGAGAATCTGAGGTGGTTTTACATAGGGCGCGGGATTTAGGTATTGAACAGGTCTATCAGAAAGTGACGAACAAGATAGAGGTTTACGAAAAAATACTAAAGGAGAAAAAGCTTAACGATAGGAACGTTGGATTTATAGGAGATGATCTTATAGATATACCAGTACTAAGGAGGGTTGGTTTCTCAGCAACAGTATTGGATGCAATTCCGGAGGTAAAGGAGGTTGTTGATTACACTGCCAGTAGAAAGGGAGGAGAAGGAGCGGTAAGAGAAATCTGCGAACTCTTATTGAAGGCCCAAGATAAGTGGGCGGAGGTGACTGATAAGTACCGGAAAAGTTGAAGTTAAGTATAATGTATAATAAATAGATTAGTACTTAAAAGGATACAGATGACCACTACCATTTGGAATTTTTATGAAGAAAGTAAAATTTATCTTAATAGCAATTGCTTCCCTCACTCTTATTCTGGTCATGGTAGCGCTAGTACGCAACTCCCTCGTTTCCCATGACTCCATACGTTTGGATAGTTTACCCCCTAAAGGGGTAGATATGCAAATTGGCGACATCCACTATGAACAGACTGATAAGAATGCATCAAAAGAGTGGGAACTCAATGCAAAAGCTGCTCAGTATTTTAAGGGTGAAAACAAGGTTGTGCTTCAGTCAATAGAATTAACCTTCTTCTCTGGTGAAGGCAAGGCTTATAAACTGACTGCTGATGAAGGGGAGCTCCACACAGATTCGAAGGATGTTAAAGTGTCCGGCAATGTTATTGTGTTAACCGAAGAGGGATATCATGTGAAAGCGGATTCCTTTGAGTATAATGCAGAAGAGAGGAAAATTTTCACAAATGACAGGGTTCATCTTAGTGGTAAGGAGCTTGACATGACCGGAAAGGGGATGGTCGTCGATTTGGAAAAGGAGAAGTTGTATATATTGGGGGAGGTTAAGGCATTGGAGAAAAAATGATCTTGAGATTTTTAACAATAAGTATCATGGTAATGACCTTGCCCTTTATCGCTTCCTCTGCGGTAGCTAAAATGGCAGCTCAAGTTGCAGTGCTTCCTTTTGAGATATATAGTGGTGAGGGTACGGAACACCTTGGGGATACCATTGCGAGCGAACTATCTTCTCAGATGGCTGAGGAGGAGCAGATATCGATTATAAAGCAAGCAGACGTTAAGAATGTACTGGACAGTGGATTACCTCCTAACTTCAATGAAGTTACGTTAAGAATAATCTCTGAAAAACTGGAGGCACAGTTTCTGGTGCTTGGAAGCTTGACCAGAATTGGCGATAACCTAAGCCTGGATGTTTATGTCTTTAACCCTTCAGGTTCTCCTCCTTTTTCTAAAGATTTTACTGAAAGCAAAGAACTAAATTCCCTCATTGAGAAAATGGCCAGGAAAATCAATGCTAAAGTTCTGCTAATGGCTAGCACCTATCCTGAACTTCAAGAACCGGAATTAATAGAGGAGCAAACCATAGAGAAAGCAGAAGAGATAAAACTTGCCATGGATGTCCAGCAAGCTACTCCAACCACTATTCAAATAGAGGAGGAAGGAGAAGCAGTTGGCCCGGTATTGCCTGAAGGACAGGTGTTAGAAGAAACTTTAGAGAAAGCAGAAGAGGTAAAAATTGCCATGGATATCCAGCCAGCTACTCCAACCACTATTCAAATAGAGGAGGAAGGAGAAGCAGTTGGCCAAGTATTGCCTGAGGGACAGGAGGCAGAAGAGACCCTGGTGGAACAGATTCCGGAAGCTGAAGTTCCCACTTCTTCTTCTCCCTTCGATTCTGATAGACCCGTTAAGATTACTTCTAAAAGTTTGGAGGCTGACAACAAAAGAAATGAAGTAACCTTCAAGGATAATGTAGTAGCTAAACAAGGGGATATGGTCATCTTTTCGGACATTATGAAAGTTAAGTACAAGGCTAAAGGGGGTATCCAAAGAATTGAAGCTATTGGAAATGTCAAAATGAAGCAGGAGGATAGAATTGCTACGGGTGAAAAGATTGTGTTCTATAACCCTGAGCAAAAAATTGTGATGACAGGAAATCCCAGGATCTGGCAGGACGACAACCTTATTTCATGTGACAAAGTTACCGTTTTACTAAAAGAAGATAAAATTTTCTTTGAAGGAAAGGTAGATTCTACTATTTATCCTAAGAGTGTAAAGGAGAGCAAGAAGATAAAAGACAAGCAGGTAGAAGAGATAGCACCTCCACCTGGACCGAAAGTCAGAGATAAGAAAACTGAAGAAAAAGAAGAACCCGCCTCAAAGGAAAAGGTGTCTCTTGAGAGTGCTCAAAGCGTGAAAAAAGAAGCTATCCAACAGTTTGTGTCAGCCTGGAAGCACAATTGGGAAAGCAAGGATCTGAAAAACTATATGAAGTGTTACTCCAAAGAGTTTTCCTCGATGGGGATGGATTGGGATCGATGGGAAACCTATAAAAAACGCCTTAATAATAGATACCATGGAATTTCACTGGTGTTTAATAATCTACACATTGTTTTGGAAGATAATCAGGCAAAAGTGAAATTTGAGCAGTATTACCAATCTGACGAGTATTCTGATCATGGGATGAAGTCTCTGATACTAAAAAAGGAAAACGGGGTTTGGAAGATTTTGTCTGAACAGTGGGATCCATTATGATAACATCCTGGAAATGTTACAGCTTACTGAAGTTAGATGTATTTTTTGGTGGTTATTAAACTTGCCACGTTCACCTCTTTCGACTCGAAAACAGGGGCTGTAAAGCCAGGGGAAATGCAAAAGCTTGAGGTAAAGGGATTTACTAAATCATTTGATAATAGGAAGGTGGTTGATACCCTAAGCTTGGATGTAAAAACAGGAGAAGTTGTGGGTTTGCTGGGTCCCAATGGTGCTGGGAAGACCACTACTTTTTATATGATTGCAGGGTTGTACAAACCCGATGCGGGTAACGTTTACTTTAATGGGGAAGATATTACGGAATGTCCTATGTATTTAAGGGCCCGCAGAGGGATTACTTATCTTCCGCAAGAAGCTTCCGTATTTAGAAAACTAACCGTAGAAGAGAATATTTTGGCTATTCTGCAAACGCTTGATGTTAGCAAGGATGAAATGCAAGAGAGGTTAGACAAGCTTTTAAAAGATCTAGGGATTTCCTCTCTTGCGAAGAGCAAGGCCTATGTTCTCTCGGGTGGCGAAAGGCGAAGGTTGGAAATTACAAGAGCCCTGGTTACATCCCCCCTCTTCCTTCTGTTTGATGAGCCTTTTACAGGTATTGATCCTATTGCTGTCAGTGACATACAAAATATTATCGACCAGTTAAGACAGAGAGGTATCGGTATTCTAATCTCTGATCATAACGTGAGAGAAACCTTGGGAGTGTGTGACAGGGCTTATATCATATCACAAGGTAGAATCCTGGAACATGGCAATGCTCAAGATATCATCAACAGTCCTAAAGCAAGGGAAGTCTATTTAGGAGAAGGTTTTCGTCTATGAGATTTTCAAACTCATGATCATTGATTGGATATAATACCAACTCCCCACGCAACCGGGGAAAATTGAATCGGGAGGATGTTAAGATGGGAGATATTTCGGTTACTTTCAGGCATTTAGAAGCAACCAACTCATTGAGGGAATATGTGATTGAGAAGCTATCCAGAGTAAAGAAGCATTTTGGTGATCAAAATGAGATCAATGTCGTTCTCTCTTTGGAGAAACACAGGTATACAGCAGAAATTATACTCAAATCTGGTAAAATAACTGCCAATGCCAGAGAAGAAACAGACGATATGTATTCTGCCATAGATTTGGCTGTTGATAAAATAGATCGACAAATGAAAAAGCATAAAGAGAAGCTAAAAAGTCATAAGGTCAACGTCAAACCTCAGAAAGTAACCGGTCATTATGATACCTTGCCTTCAAAAAGCGTAGGAGAAAGCCAACAACCCAAAATCATCAAGACGGAAAATGTCTTTGCCAAACCAATGTCTTTGGAGGAAGCCGTCGATCAGTTGAGTTTGCTAAATAGTGGCTTTTTAGTTTTTATTAATGATTCTAACAGGAAAGTCAACGTCATCTATTATAGAAAAGATGGTGATTATGGACTTATTGAGCCTGAAATGTAAAATAATCCAACCTTGAAAAGCCATGAAAATTACCGATATTTTAGACCAGAGCGTAATTATAGCGGATCTAACCTCCAAAACCAAAAAGAATGTTTTGGAAGAATTGGTGTTACATCTTGCCAAGTGTGAAGGAAAAGTCGATGAAGGCGAGCTTCTAAAAGCTCTTCTGGAGAGAGAAAAATTAGGCAGCACTGGAATTAATGATGGTGTAGCAGTTCCTCATGGGAAATTAAAGAACATTGATAGGATGCTAGCCGTTTTTGGGCGGAGCAGAGAGGGTGTGGATTTTGGTGCTCTGGATAATAAGCCGAGCCATCTCTTTTTTCTTCTGGTAGCACCTGAAAGTTCGGCAGGAACTCATCTGAAAGCACTGGCTAGAATTTCTCGCATAGCACAAAATGAGATGTTTAGAAAAAGGTGTATGAAAGCAAACACCAAAGAAGATCTTTTTCAACTCGTTTTGGAAGAGGACGAAAAATATTAAGAGTTAATTGTTTTTATGCTACCTTTTGATGTGAGGGATTTGGTAGTTCTTATGTGAAGGACTTTCCTTTGTAATTTGTTCTGCGTCAATTATTTTTCCTTCCTTGTTTCCTGGATGATGTTTATAGTGTTGATGTTATGCAAAATATAACGATCATAATCATTACAGGGTTGTCCGGTTCAGGTAAAAGCACAGCGATACGCGCTCTGGAAGACATTGGCTTCTTCTGTGTAGATAACTTGCCTCCTGCCTTGCTGCCGAAATTCATAGAACTCTGTAAGGCTTCCTCTGGTGAATTTTCTAAGGTCGCTATGGTAATGGATGTAAGAGGGGGAACTTTTCTAAAAGAGTACCCTGATATCTTCAAGGATCTCCGGGAGAAAGGTCAAAAAATTAAAATTTTATTTTTAGAATCTAGTGACGAGGTACTGCTAAGGCGTTTTAAGGAGACTCGACGCCAACACCCACTTGAGAAAAAAGGATCGGTTCTAGAAGGGATAAAGGAAGAACGGGATAAGCTGTCAGGACTCAGGAGGCTTGCCAGCGAGATCATTGATTCCTCAAGCTTTACGGTTCATCAATTAAGGGAGTTGATTACACAGTTCTTTTCTGAGTTTCCTGAGGAAAGAAGGATGACAATCATTCTCACCTCATTTGGATACAAGTTTGGCATACCCTATGATGTGGACCTGGTTATGGATGTTCGATTTTTACCCAACCCTTTCTTTGTCAGTGAACTCCGGAACTTTTCTGGGAATGATGAAAGAGTTTATAAATATGTGATGAAAAATGAGGTCGCAGAAAGTTTCCAGAAGAAATTTATTGCTCTAATCGATTTTTTGATTCCTCAGTATGAAAGAGAAGGGAAGACCTATCTCAATATTGGGGTGGGGTGCACAGGTGGTCAACACCGATCAGTTGCAGTAATCAACTTTTTGGAAAAGCATCTCTCGAAGAAAAAGTATCAATTGAGAATCGTTCATAGAGACTTTGAAAAAACCTAATTGTTTATAAGGAGTATTCGGATGGTAGGAGTCATCATTGTTGCTCACTTGAAGTTGTCAGAAGAATTACTTAAAGCTGCCAGGATTATTAGCAACAGCAATCTTGATAATTTTAAAGCTGTTTCCATTAATCTCAATGATAACCCTGACAAGGCCAGAGAGAAAATTCTAGCTGCTGTTAAAAGTATCGATAATGGCGACGGTGTTTTAATCCTGGTTGATATGTTTGGTGGTACACCTTCTAATCTAAGCTTATCTCTGCTTGAAAAGGGAAAAACTGAGATAGTAACAGGAGCAAATCTTCCTATGATTGTTGAAGCTGCATGCAGCAGTCAAAATGTTCCTTTAAGTGAATTGGTGGATATTCTTATATCTGGTGGTCAGGGGGGGATCCGCTCTGCAGGTGAAATATTAGAAAGAAAAGTAGTAGAGAATAAGGAATCTTGATGTGTATCTAGAAAGTCACGATTCGCTACCGACAAGATGCTTTAAAGTTGAGGAGATGACACCGGATGATTTAAAAGAGGTTTTAGAAATTGAACAGCTTTCATTCCCTACCCCCTGGTCGAAAAACTTCTTTCTGAGGGAACTTCACTCTGACCTCTCAAAAATTATCCTAGTAAAATCTGATGCCTTTGAAAAACGAAGAGTCTTGGGGTACATCTGCATTTGGCTTGCCAGCGGGGAAGTCCACATTTTAAATCTTGCCTGCCATCCTAATTTTAGGAGGTGTGGGATTGCAACGAGCTTATTAGAACACATCTTATTTTTCTCTTTTAAGAGAGGTGTGGGGAAAGCTTTTTTAGATGTAAGAGGATCGAATAAGGAAGCATTAGCTCTCTATAAAAAATATGGATTTAAGCAGATAGGAATTAAAAAAGGATATTACTCGGATACCCGAGAAGATGCTGTTGTTATGGTACTGGAGATGGAATCCAAAACGTTCTTGGGAAAATTATTTTGTAAGTCCCAGACAATTAACAGGGAATGATTCATGGCAAGGGTTATTTTTAATCGAAAGATTTCCTCAAACTATTATCGGATGAGGATTCTTTGTCCTGAAATAGCTTCCAGGGCGAAACCGGGTCAATTCATTATGGTGAGAATAACCGAACTCCTTGACCCTTTACTGCGTCGTCCTTTCGGGATTCATAGATTATGTCATGAAAGGGATAAACATATAGATAATGACAACCCATCCTGTATTGAGATTCTATATAAAATTGTGGGAAAGGGAACGATCGTTCTGTCTGAGAAGAAAAAGGATGAGGGGATTGATCTGATGGGTCCATTGGGCAGTGGTTTTTATTTAGAACAAGATATTGAAACAGCTGTCATAGTGGCGGGGGGAATTGGTGTTGCACCCCTCTTCTCTTTGGCCCAGGTGCTAAAAGGGGTTAAAGACAAAAACACTTTCCCAGACAAACTCTTCGTTTTTATCGGTGGCGAGAACAGGGAGGATATCCTTTGCCTTAACGACTTTAAAAAAATAGGAGCCAGGGTGGCAGTTAGCACAATAGATGGGAGTTTAGGTACTAAAGGGTTGGTTACGGATCTAATTGTGAATTTCTTAAGGAATCTCTCTCCTTTAGAGACCCAAAATCTTAAGCTGTTTGGCTGTGGGCCTTTACCCATGCTTAGAACATTATCAGAGATTGCGTTTTGCAAAGATATTCCCTGTCAGGTTTCGTTAGAGAGTAGAATGGCTTGTGGAGTAGGGGCGTGTCAGGGATGTGCTGTTCCAACAGAAATGAATAAAGAAGGAGACAGAGCAGTACTTTATCAAAGAGCATGTAAAGAAGGGCCTGTTTTTGACAGCAATATCATCTTTTGGGATTACAAGAGCATTTTATTGAAGGTATAGTGTAGTTTTAATAGCACCTTGCAAGGTTTAACCTATGAAACAACTGCATAAAAAGGTTGATCTTTCGGTTGATATCGGTGGCCTAAAAATGAGGAATCCGGTAATGGCTGCTTCTGGCACCTTCGGGTATGGAGAGGAATATGAAGAGCATGTTCCTATTGACCATCTGGGGGCTTTGATTACCAAGGGAATTTCTCTTAAACCACATTCAGGAAATCCCCCCCCCCGTCTGGTTGAAACAACAGGGGGTATGCTCAATGCTATCGGCCTGCAGAACATCGGTGTTAAGGCACTGATTAAAGAGAAAATTCCAAACCTTAAAAAGTTTGGCATACCCATTATTGTCAACGTCTTTGGTTCTACACTTAGAGAATATGGAGAAGTTGCTAGAATCTTAGAAGGCATCGATGCCGTCAAAGGTCTGGAAGTGAACATTTCCTGTCCCAATATAAAAAGGGGTGGAATCTCCTTTGGCACGGATCCTAGACTAGTCTTTAAAGTGGTGAGCAAGATCAGGAAAACATCTTCACTACCTATCATGGTAAAGCTTTCTCCTAATGTTACAGACATTACAACAATTGCACGAAGCGCAGAGGAGGCAGGTGCAGATGTGCTCTCTCTTATTAATACCCTGACTGGGATGGCTGTTGATGTAGATAACAGGATCCCCAAACTGGGGAACATCACCGGTGGGCTGTCCGGCCCTGCTATTAAACCCATTGCCCTGCGCATGGTTTGGGAGGTTTACAACAAAGTAAACATTCCTATTGTAGGAATAGGAGGGATTTTCAATACCTATGATGCCTTGGAATTTATTATTGTGGGAGCTTCAGCAATTCAGATTGGAACAGCACATTTTGTAAATCCCAGCGTAGCCATGGAAGTGATTAACGGTTTGGGAAATTATCTGAGAGATAACCATATTGGTACCATTCAAGATTTGGTAGGGAGTTTAGAAACACCCACCTTTTCAATATTATGAAGAAGAAGCTAAAGAGGAAGAGAAAAAGAGAACTCTTGTTGGGGAAGGTTAAAATAGGTGGTAATGCACCTATTTCAGTCCAGTCGATGACGACAACTGATACCAGAGATGTCTCCTCGACCACTAGACAGATTCGTCGCTTAGAAAAGGCAGGCTGCGAGATTGTAAGGGTCGCAGTGCCTGACATGAAAGCAGCTAAAAACCTTTCTTCCATTAAGCAGGCGATTTCTATCCCCCTGGTAGCTGATATCCATTTTGATTATAAACTTGCTCTTGAGGCTGTCAAACAGGGGGTTGACGGTCTAAGGATAAATCCTGGCAATATTGGGAGCAGGGAAAGGCTGAAGACGATAATAGAAGCAGCTAAAGAAAGAAAGATTCCCATTAGAATTGGAGTGAACGCGGGTTCTCTTGAAAAAAGACTTTTGAAAAAATATGGGAGACCAACTCCTGAAGCCATGGTGGATAGTGCCATGAGCCATATTAAGATTTTAGAGAGATTAAGATTCTTTGATATAAAAATTTCTCTTAAGTCGTCAAATCTCCTGGATACTATTGAATCCTACCGTTTAATCCACAAGAAGGTAGACTATCCTCTGCATCTGGGCATTACTGCAGCAGGCCCTCCCTTTTCGGGTTCCATTAAATCGTCCATCGGTATTGGGATCCTGTTAGCGGATGGCATTGGAGACACCATTAGAGTCTCTTTAACTGGGAGTCCGCTGGAGGAAGTGAAGGTAGGGTATGAGATTCTTAAAGCGCTTGAGCTTCGTCGAAAAGGTCCAGAGATTATAAGCTGCCCTACCTGCGGACGTTGTGAAATCAATGTCCTCAAAATGGTGCGTGAAATAGAAAAGGAGATATCCACTCTTCCCAGTAATCTTAAGATTGCGGTGATGGGGTGCGTAGTAAACGGACCGGGGGAAGCAAGAGAGGCGGATATTGGCGTGGCTGGTGGACGAGGTGTAGGCATCTTATTTAAAAAGGGGAAAGTTGTAAGAAAGCTTAAAGAAGATAAGCTAATAAAAGCTTTAATAAAAGAGGCACGATCAATGTGATAATATTTTAGAGAGGGTTTAATCATGCGTTATTCTCAGATGTTTATACCTACACTAAAGGAGGACCCGAGTGAAGCTGAAGTTTTAAGCCATAAATTGATGCTCAGAGCTGGGATGATTCGCAAGCTGGCTGCTGGTATATACTCTTATCTGCCTCTTGCCCAGAGGGTATTGAGAAAAACAGAACAGATTATTCGGGAAGAGATGAACCGGGCAGGGGCGCAGGAAGTTACTCTTCCTTTTGTTCAACCCGCGGAAATCTGGCAAAAGAGCGGTAGATGGAATGTTTATGGTAAAGAACTGATGCGGCTTAAAGATCGCAACAACAGAGATTTTTGCTTGGGTCCTACCCATGAGGAAGTTGTTACCGAGCTGGTTAAAAACGAGGTGACCTCCTATCGTCAGCTCCCCCTGAATCTCTATCAGATTCATATCAAATTCAGAGATGAGATGAGACCACGTTTTGGAATCATGCGAGCAAGGGAATTTGTTATGAAAGATGCTTATAGTTTTGATGTAGATGAAAAGGGAGCTGAGGAAAGCTATCAGAGAATGTACCAAGCCTATCATAACATATTTAAAAGGTGTGGGCTTACGTTTAGAGCAGTGGAGGCAGATACGGGTCCTATTGGTGGCAATTTTTCTCACGAGTTCATGGTATTGGCTGAAACGGGAGAGGACAGTATCTTTTCTTGTAACAGGTGTGATTATGCGGCAAGCGGAGATAAGGCAGAGACTGGGAAATCGGAAGATGGATCTGCGGATAATCTGTCACTTGGTGAGCTGAAAAGAGTAAGAACCCCCAATAAACGAACAGTAGAGGAAGTAACCCAGTTCCTCAAGGTAAAACCTGAGCAGTTAATTAAGACGCTGATTTTTCAAGAGGGGGATAATACAATTGCTGCATTGATTCGAGGAGATCATGAAATAAATGAGTTAAAACTTCAAAATCTGCTTAAAACGGAAGACCTCTTTCTGGCAAGTGATGAGGCTATAGAAAAAGTTACCAAAGCTCCTAAGGGATTTGCGGGTCCAGTCGGCCTGGACATCAAAGTAATTGCGGATAATTCGTTGAAAGGGATGAAGAACTTTGTTGCTGGTGGAAACGAGAAAGATGTCCATCTTATAAATGTTAATCTAGAAAGGGATTTTCAGGTAGATAGCTTCTGCGACCTCCGTTTTGCAGCCGAGGGAGATTCCTGTCCCCGATGCGATCACGGTCAGTTGGTTATGAGTAGAGGAATAGAAGTAGGACATATATTCAAACTGGGTACCAAGTATAGTGAGGCACTGGGAGCAAAATTTTTGGATGATAAGGGAAAAGCAAAACATATGGTAATGGGATGCTATGGTATAGGTGTGGGAAGAACTGTAGCTGCGTCTATTGAACAGAATCATGATGAGAATGGTATCATTT
This sequence comes from uncultured bacterium, assembly GCA_965363405.1. GTDB lineage: Bacteria > Desulfobacterota > WTBG01 > WTBG01 > WTBG01 > WTBG01. The sequence goes on from CBDTTR010000004.1 coordinate 18,937, forward strand.
TCCCCTTGAGTATAGCACCATTTGAAGTGATAATTGTTTCAGTAAAGCCTAAGAGTCCTGAGGTTAAAGATGCCTCTGAAAGAATATACGCTGCTCTTCTCGATGCCGGAGTAGATGTAATCCTTGATGATCGTGATGAGAGACCAGGGATAAAATTTAAAGATGCAGACCTTATTGGTATTCCACTGCGCATTACTGTTGGTACAAAAGTAAAAGATAGCTATGTTGATGTCAAGTTGAGGAAATCTCATGAAGCCGTTTTAGTCAAGGTGGAAGAGATTGTGGAAAAAGTCAGGGAGATGATAAATAGTGATTAGGTTAAAAGACATCTCTGATAAAGTGCGCTCTTATCACCCGGATCCCAGGATTGATCTCATAGAAAAGGCATATGTTTTTTCTGCCCAGGTTCATAAAGGTCAGCTGAGGCTTTCAGGAGAACCCTATCTTACTCACCCCATGGAAGTAGCTGCTCTCCTGACGGAGCTTAAACTGGACGATGTGAGTATAGCTACCGGGCTCTTGCATGATACAGTAGAAGATACTTATACCACCCTTGAAACGATTGACGAATTTTTCGGGCATGAAATTGCTTCACTGGTGGATGGAGTAACTAAAATCAGCAAGATCTTTTTCCATGCCTCTGAAGAGAAACAGGCTGAAAACTTTCGAAAGATGGTCCTGGCAATGGCAAAAGATATTCGGGTGATCCTCATAAAATTAGCAGATCGGTTACATAATATGAGGACGTTAAATTTTCTTCCCCAGGAGAAAACTTTTGAATTATCTCAGGAAACGCTAGATATTTATGCTCCTCTGGCAAATCGCCTGGGTATGTTCTGGATAAAGAGTGAACTGGAAGACCTTTCTCTACTTTATCTCCGCCCGGAAGTATATCACAACCTTGAAAAAAAGGTGGCCAGCAGGAAAAAAGAGACGGCAAAATATGTGCATGAGGTAATTGAGATTATTAAAAGCAAGCAGAAAGAATTTAATGTCAAAGCAGAAGTACAGGGCAGGTCCAAGCACCTTTACAGTGTTTACAGAAAGATGCAGATCCAAAATCTGGATTTCGACCAGATCTATGATCTGATTGGCTTTAGGATTATTGTTGAAAGTGTTAAGGATTGTTACGAAACCCTGGGTGTCGTTCACTTACTCTGGAAACCGGTGCCGGGAAAGTTTAAGGATTATATTGCCATGCCAAAAGCCAATATGTATCAATCCTTACACACGACAGTAATTGGACTGGGGGGGAAGAGGATAGAGGTCCAGATCCGCACCCGGGAGATGCATCGCATTGCGGAGCAGGGAATAGCCGCCCATTGGAAATATAAAGAGGGTAAGGATATAGAAAAAAAGGATGATAAGCAATTTGCCTGGCTGAGGCAGTTGTTAGAGTGGCAAAAAGATTTAAAGGACCCTAGAGAATTCCTTGACACAGTAAAAATAGATCTCTTCCCTGAGGAAGTATATGTCTTCACCCCTAAAGGGATGGTAAAACAACTTCCCAGGGGAGCAACGCCTGTTGATTTTGCATACAGTATTCATACAGAGATAGGACATCACTGCGTTGGATCTCGGGTCAATGGAAGGTTAGTCAATCTGAAATACCAACTAGTAAATGGAGATACGGTAGAAATTATTACTTCTCCACAACACAAACCCAGTAAGGACTGGCTTCGCTTTGTTAAAACGTCCAGGGCAAGAACCAAGATCAATAATCTGATTAAACAGGAAGAAAGATCAAGGAGTATTGTACTCGGAAGGGAGATATGTGAAAAAGAGTTTAAAAAACGTGGGCTCAATTTCTTTAAACTATCGAAGAATGATGTTATGGGCAAATGGCTCTCCGAACAAAAGCTTAAAAATGAAGAGGAACTGTTTGCTGCGGTAGGGTATGGAAGAATTTCAGCAAAGCAACTCGTTTATGAATTTATACCACCAGAAGAACAAAGGAAAAAAGAGAAAGAGGTCTCTGGGATTAGGAAAGTTGCGCGAAAGCTGACCGGAGAGAAGAAGAGCGGTATTATAGTGGAGGAAATTGATAATATCCTGGTGAGATTCGGTAAATGTTGCAATCCTCTTCCTGGAGAAAAGATTAAGGGATACATTACCAGAGGCAGAGGAGTCACCGTTCACACCTATAATTGTGTCTACATTCAAGGCTGTGATCAGGAAAGGTTAATTGATGCGGAATGGGATCAAAAGAGGAAATTTGCTTATCCGGTTAAGATTGAAGTTGCGTCTGTAGATAAAAAGGGGATTTTGGCGGAAATCAGTGCTTCTATCTCAACAGCTGAAGCCAACATTTCCAATGCTAATGCCAAGACTATTGAAGATCAAAAAGCAGTGAGCACATTTGATTTAGAGGTAAACAATCTCAAGCATTTGAAAAATGTAATCAGGTCAATTGAAAAGATTAAGGGAGTAATCAAAGTTAGTCGCTTAAACCCCTAAGATAGAACCTCTTCATTTTTTGATTCAAGAGGGATTCTGGTTTTGGGTGGTTTAACGATCAAACCAGTGCGGATGCACCTCGTGCACACATTAATTCTCGTTACACCACCATTTTTAAACACCCTGACCTTTTGAATGTTGGGGTGCCATACTTTTTTGGTTTTATTATGGGCATGACTGACGTTGAAGCCAACCTGCCGCCCCTTACCACAAATCTCACATACCTTAGACATTTTTATTCCTCGCTTTCTCCAAAATAATTTGTAATGCTATCATATTTTGCAAATTTTGGCAAGTGTTTTTCATTCGTTTTTTTGCATTTGCCTTAATTTATGTCTTGAACGTACTATAATTTAACTTTTAATCCAGATTTCGCAGTAGGCGTCGTAGCAAATTATGGGATTATTACCACAAAATAACTTAAAGTTTTCTCTTTAATTTCACGATACTATCCATAGATTTTAACAGTGAGAGAGACAATGAGAACTATAAATTTAATTGTACTTTTTCTTCTCTGCTTCACATTGTATGGCATATGTGAATTTAAAGGAGTTCGCGGTTATTATCATGGACTACCTTGTTTAATCAGTGCTTTTTTGCTTGCACGGTATAAGTTGAAGCTGGCAGCTTATTTTTAGTATTTCATCTCAAATGAACAGCAACTCGTCTCAACCCGCCGATGTTTAATAACATTTTTTCCATTTTTAGATACCGTTGATTATCTTCCTTTTCCCAGAAAATTTACTTAAATGAACTTGACAAACAAAAGTATAAATGCTATCAATTTGCTTCTGAATGTTCATTCATTAAGAATGAATGGAGTTCGTCAATACGTATTATATAATGGTGAATGAAGGTGAGAATATTTTAATCAAACCAAACTGAATGCTACTTAATTATTAGTTAATGGAGGAGGAAATATGGCTTTAGAGAAAATAGAGTACGATGCCAGTCACTGTCAAAGATGTTCAACCTGTAAATGGATACACCTATGGGAGGTAAAAAGTCATCGCTTTTCGAAAAGCTGTCCATCTCTGGTATATGGGAAGTTTGACTGTTATGCGGCTCAGGGTAAAAATGATATTGCTACCGGGCTGTTAAAAGGTGAGTTAACCTGGGAGCAATCGACCGATAAACTTCTTGAAATTATTTATCGTTGCCCTATGTGTGCAGCCTGTGATATCAATTGTAAACGGGTAATGGATTTAGACATTATTGGTGTCCTTGAGGCATTAAGGGAAGAAGCTTGTGAAAGGGGTTATGGACCCCTTCCTGCCCATAAGGAGTTTATTACCAGTATTCAGCAGTATGATAATGTGTGGAAGCAACCTCGTACCCGAAGAGCTAACTGGGCTAGAAAGCTTGATATTAAAGATTTAAGTAAGCCAAAAGAGAAGGCTGAGGTTCTTTATTATGTCGGTTGCACCTATGCCTATAAGCCGGGAGTTGACGTTGTTCCTATAGGTACTGCTGAGGTGTTAAAGAAAGCCGGGGTCGATTTCGGTATTTTGGGTGTAAAAGAGGTTTGTTGCGGAGGTATTTGTGACAATGTAGGAGATAAAAAAAGCTTTGGAGAGATTGCAGAAAAGAACCTAAAGATGTTTAAAGAAACCGGTGCCAAAACCATTATTACCAATTGCCCTGGATGTTCTATGACCTTCAGTGAGAAATATGCCCGTCACTTAGGGATTAACACCTCTGACTTAGATTATCAGGTAGTGCATGCAACGGAGTATATTAATAATCTGATCAAAGAAGGCAAAATCAAACTGACTAAAAATGTAGATATGAAGGTAACCTATCATGATCCCTGTCATCTCGGGCGTAGAAACGAGCCTTACAAACACTGGGAAGGGAAAAGGGTTGAATTTGGTTTGACTGACCCACCGAGAGAACTTAATCGAGGAGTTCACGGTGGTTATGAACCACCAAGGGAAATATTAAAGGCGATTCCGGGGTTGGAGTTGGCTGAGATGGAGCGCATTAAGGAATATTCGTGGTGTTGTGGTTCTGGAGGAGGAGCCAAGTCTGCTTTTCCTGATTTTGCTATTGCTACAGGTCAGGAGAGAATTGAGGAAGCTAAAACTACTGGGGCAAGTGCTATTGTGAGTGCCTGCCCATGGTGTGAAACCCATTTAAAGGATTCTATTGATTCAATGGATGAATCAATGAAGGTCTATAGTTTCATTGAACTGGTTAAGCAGGCTATGGAATAGTGGGGAGCATATTGCCCCTGATATTTAGCAGAAGTAGATTCTTAAGAGCTCAGGTATGATAGCATGCCTGAGTTCTTTACATAATTAACTAAAGAGAACAAAAAATTTAACGTTATGATTAAAATACTTTCTCCTGTAAGTCGATGTGATGAAGTTGAGGATGTAATTGCAGCAGGAGCCGACGAACTTTATTGTGGTATCCTTATGGATGACTGGAGAAAGGGATATACTGTATCTGCCTCTTTAAACAGAAGACAAGAAGATAACACCATCCTCGGTACCAGTCCGCATTTTAAGAGTTTTGAAGAGCTACAAGAAAGTGTTGAAATAGCACATTCCCGTAGCGTGCCTGTTATTCTAACCCTGAATGAGCATTACTATTCAAAAGATCAATATCCTTATTTGTTGTCCTATGTTGACAAGGTACTTGAAGCAGGGGTAGATGCTTTCATTATTGGAGATGTTGCTTTTATTTTAAGTTTGCGAGAGAGGGGAATACCCACAGATATCCATATCAGCACCGCCGGCACAGCCTTTAATTCGGAAACCGTAAGATTTTATCAAGAGCTTGGAGCTTCCCGTGTTATCTTACCAAGACATTTGACCATTGAAGAAATTGAGTCTATAGCCAGTGAGGTTTCCGATGTAGAACTTGAAGCCTTTATCCTTAATTCTCGTTGTGCTAACATTGACGGTTTTTGCACTTTCCAGCATGGATTGGCAGATCTTTTTCCTGATGAAAAGGTTAAAGAACAGTATCTAAATGCATGTATGCTGCCTTATGAAATTTCTGTTTATCCCGATGCCAAAGTAGAATCAGACTCTGATATCAAAGAGAAAATCTCCTGGGAAAGGCAGTCTATCTGGTCTGCACTCCATATTGACGACCGCCCCTGCGGTGCATGTGCTCTCTTTGAATTTAGTAAGATAGGACTTCATGGAGTTAAGATTGTAGGGAGGCAGAATGCGAAGAGCAAAAAAATAAAAGACGTTACATTCCTTAAAACATTAATTGATTTTCTTTCAGAAAAAAACCTCAGCAAAGAAGAATTCAGGAAATTTTCTCGTAGACTGTACCAGGAAACTTACGAGTGGCCATGTCTTATATTTAAGTGCTATTATCCTTCCGTACTATTATCTTAAAACAAACCCATTTAATCACAATTTCCTTTCTAAACTTTCTCTAAAAATTACCGATAAGTAATCTTAAATACAGATTGTATTGAAATTTTTGTCACAGATTTTTATTAGTAAGGCCGGACGAGGGAGAAATACTTGCACATGTCATTGCCAAAAAAGTTTTTACTTCTTATGATATCGTTTTTTCTGATTCCTTCCTGTCTTTCTTACCTGAAACAAAGCGATCAGAAAACACCGCTGGAGGTAGTTGAAATCTTTATGTCTACATATGGGACACCTAAGGTCAGCCAGCTTGCTTATTATACCACCCCTTACTTCAGGAATTATAAACCCAAGGAACTTTGGGTCATAGAAACGTGGGAAGTCCTGAGCGAGTTAGGATATCGGCACCTTTCGGGTAAGATTTTAGAGAAAAAGGTTAAAGGCAACACCGCCATCATTGTCACGTCCAGCAATATTGAGACTCTTGCTGGCAAAACCTTACAGAGAGAAATTTACTGTTTGATCAAAACAGAGGAAGGCTGGAAACTGGATGAGCTTTTGATTGAAGATGAGACAGTGGAAGCAGAAAAATATAACTTGTAGCAGTTAACAATG